>JBNGDW010000008.1:0-30296 GCA_049975325.1 Cloacimonadia bacterium
ATTCTGTCTTGTATAACTCGCAAAAACGGAACAAAAAGTTGACAAAAAATATAAAGATTTTTTTTTTTCGAAACAAGATGAAAACCAAAAAAATTCCTCTGTCCGCCAGCTGGCGGATGGAGGAGAAGGAGAAGAGATGAAAAAAACATTAACGGCTTTAATCGTTGGTCTGTTTGTGCTTGGATTTAGTTCGTTGGCGCTTGGGCAAAACCTGGTTTCAAATCCTGGATTTGAGAATTGGACGGCAGGCATGCCTGATGATTGGGGACTTTCCGGTGGTAGCATTACTGTTGAGCAGGAAGCAACTATAATTCATGGTGGGAGTTATTCTGCAAAAGTAACATGGACAACAACAAATACTCGTCATCTTGAACAAGTTGTTCCAGTTTCTCCTAATACAGACTATACTTTTTCTGCATGGATTTATGACAACGATCCAGACGGACAATCAAGACTGACTTTAAGATGGGAAGAAGAAGGTGGAACTTATATCAGTAATGATTATTCAGGTTATACTTCAGATACAGAGTGGCAGAATCTAACTGTTTCTGCAACAGCTCCTGCAAACGCCGGGCAAGCAAGATTAAGAATATCTGTATATGATATGAGTGGCTGGGATGGTGATGCAACTATATATGCTGATGATGTTGAATTTACGGGGCCTGGTGGAACGCCAATTATGACAAAAGCGTATTCTATAAGTGAAACAGAACTTGATGTATTTTATAATCAAGATATGGCATTAGTTAATGTTTCAGATTATACTTTAACAGGTACAGAAACAATCACTTTCTCAGAGGCAACTATTGATGGCGATAATCCAAAACTTGTTCATCTTACAGGAGCATCAGCAGATATGGTGGGTGATCTAACCCTTGATAATATCTATGATGCTGAGAATGATACGGACTTTGATTTCTATGCAGGCATTACACCAATTGCTTTAACAAATACTCTTAATCCTGATGGTCATATTGATAACGCGCATTTGGCAACATTTCAGGGAATCGTATCTGCAAATGATGCATACAACAATGTCTGGGTTAGTGACAATCCAGGGGCTTATAATGGTGTAATGGTTTTTGATTACGATTTCGATGCCTTGGTAGCAGTTGGTGAGGAAATTCTTTTTACGGCTATACGTGACGAATATTATAATCTTACAGAGTTAACAGGGCCTCAATTAATTGCAATCGTTTCTACTGGTAATTCACCTTATGGCCCAACTGTTATATCTGGTTCAGATATTAATGAAAACATACCAGCCAATACAAATCCTGCTGAACAATGGGAAGGCCAATTGGTGACTATAAACAATGTATTAGTTGCTTCCCTTGGTGGTAAAGATGACCTGTATGTTGGCTCAGATGATGGTTGGGAAACTACTTTTAGAATTGGGGATAATGTTGATTATCAATATACAGATACAGGAGCCCTACTAGAAGATGCCGTTGCCTCCGGAGAACCGATTAGTATAACGGGTGTAGTTGATTTTTCATATGGAAGATACAGAATTAACCCCAGATTTGCAGGAGATTTAGAAGAATTTTCTGTAACACCCAACCAAGCCTCCACAATCATCACTCTTTCCCAAAATAACCCAAATCCTGTGACAAATTCTACCGTTATTAAATTTAATCTGGCTTCTCTTCCGAATACGAAAGATGCAACATTGGAAATATATAATATACTTGGACAGATGGTACGAAAATTTGCTCTGGATGATCTACAGGGAGAAATTCACTGGGATAGAACTGACAATCACGGAAATAAGGTTGAAAATGGCATATATATGTATAGACTCTCCGCAGGAAAAGACTCCTTCGTAAAGAAAATGGTCGTATTAGATTAGTACTTGCAGACATTCTGCTCGGAGATGGCTATAGAAACTAGAAATGGAAAAGCAAATGCGAAATTTTATTGTAATGCTAACTATTGCTGTAGCATGCTCAATCTCCCTATCCGCTGACTATTATGATGGAACAGAAGGGCTGGCAGGCGAAGAACTAAAGTCAGCCCTTCATGAAATTATAAAAAATCATACCCAATACTCTTACGACTCTGTAAAAGAAATCCTAAAAGATACTGATGAAGACCCCAATGATTCTAATAATGTAATCCTGCTTTATACGGGTATTTCTATTCCGAAATCAGAGTTTGGTGGAACGCAGGATGACTGGAATCGTGAACATGTTTGGGCAAAATCGCACGGAGATTTTGGAACGGCTATGGGACCTGGAACTGATGTTCATCATATTCGTCCCGCAAATGTTTGGGTAAACACCCAAAGGGGAAATAAAGATTTTGATAATGGTGGCTCAGCAGTTTATTATAATGATCATCTTGCTGGCTGGTCAGATAATGATTCATGGGAACCACGGGATGAAGTAAAAGGAGATGTTGCCAGAATGATATTTTATATGGCTGTTAGATATGAAGGGAATGACAGCGAACCAGATTTGGAAGTAACCGATGATATTCCTTCTTCCCCCAATAATGAGCCATATCATGCAAAACTTTCAACCTTGTTAGAATGGCATATCGAGGATCCTGTTGATGCCTGGGAACAAAACAGAAACGAAAAAATTTATGATAACTGGCAGCATAACCGCAACCCATTCATCGACCATCCTGAATTTGCTGATTTAATTTGGGGGGCAAGTAGTATTGAAGAGGATGCTGCCAATAACCGTATAGTCTTATCGGCGTATCCCAATCCCTTCACCACTTCCACCACAATCTCGTTTAATATACCCCCTCACTGCAAAGATGATGCAAAGATAGAGATTTATAACATCAAAGGACAACGTATTCGCGAATTAAAAATTAAAATTGGCGAAGCCATTTGGGATGGAAAAGATATTTATGGCAAGCAAATGCCGAGTGGGATATATCTTGCTAAGCTTTCTATTGGAGATGAATCGGCTGTAAAAAAGATGATTCTGCTAAGATAAAATAAATCCATAATTGGGTCCGCCAGCTGGCGGATTTCTTTTTCTTACTAATGAACAGATATGATACTTACTATAAAATTATCTATGTATTAAATAAAAAGGATTTGAAAAAGGAGAAGGCTGTTTTCTCCTAGTCAAAAATGGGCGAACCATGAAATCTCGTATTTCTTGACCATTTGATTGCCATTGAAATTGACAAGAAAATGGTTTTCTATAAAACTAAATTAAAAAGACTTGTGAAAAAGTTATCTTGACATATTTAGATATTTAAGTACTTTATTACTTAAATAAGAATGTCAGGTGAAAAAGTGTATCTGCTAAATATTTCTCAAGGCCCGTATCTGGTTTTGCATAGCTTATATATTATAGGGAAACGCCACCCTAAAAGGACTACCGCACAATATATTGCCTCTAAATTAAAAGGCTCTCAAGCACATGTAGCAAAGATTTTACAGCAGCTAGCTAAAAGAGATGTGGTGAAGTCCTTCGCCGGGCCTACTGGTGGCTTTGTGCTAACCGATGTAGGGAAATCATTATCTCTGCTTGATATATTTGAAAAGATTGGGGAAAAAGTGACGCATTCGGATTGCCATTTCAATCGTGAGGATTGTCCATTTGATAAATGCATACTAAGTGATAAAATTCATGATCTATCAGATGCACTTTATAATGAATTCAAAAATACTACTCTGCAGGATCTTTTAAAAGAAGATAAAAATGCTGGCATTATTTAATACTATTTTCGGACTTCTGATGGAGATGGCTCCATATTTGTTGCTGGGGTTCTTTATAGCTGGATTCCTGCATATTCTTATCCCATCTGACAAGATTTATCAACATCTATCGGGTAATAGTCTTTCCTCCATCACAAAGGCTGCAATTTTTGGTGTTCCCCTTCCCATTTGTTCCTGTGGAGTTATTCCGATAGCAGATTACATTCGTAAAGAGGGTGCAAGCAAGGGAGCCACAGTTTCCTTCTTGAGCTCTACTCCCACCTCCGGCGTTGATTCCATCCTCGCCACATATTCTTTGCTTGGCCCTGTTTATGCTATCATTAGACCTATAGCAGCTTTCTTCTCCGGCATATTGAGTGGCTCTATTACTGGGATTTTGGACAGAAAAAGCAAAGATCAGGAGGAACAGACGGAACCCACCAAAGCAGATCTATGCGTGCAATGTACTTCACCTCATAGCAAAAAAGTGACTATTTTAGTAAAATCAAATCCGGTCTTGCCTACGGCTTTGATGAACTGCTAGAAGATACAGGTAAGCTTTTGCTAATCGGAGTTGTTATAGGCGGACTCATCTCTTTTGTAGTTCCGCAAAGCTTCATCCAAAGATATCTTGGCAATCCCTGGCTGGCTTATCCCCTTATGCTGCTCATATCCATTCCTGTGTATGTTTGCGCTACCGGTTCTATTCCCATAGCTGCCTCACTAATCATGAACGGTATGGCTCCTGGTGCGGGTTTGGTTTTCCTGATAGCCGGGCCTGCTACAAATACTACTACTATCGCCTTTATAACCGGAAAACTTGGTAAAAAATATACCGTTGCTTACATCGGTAGCATTATTGTTACCGCTATATTATTTGGTATATTGCTTGATTTGAGCTGGAATTACTTCGGCTATCATCTAACTGGAAACCAGGCTGGCATGTCCATGCTCCCTTATTGGCTAAAATTGTCTTCTGCAATTCTGCTTCTCGCTCTTACTGCCCGCGTCTATTTAAAACAATTATTTTCTGAAAAATTAAATAAGGAGAAATTAGAAAATATGGATCAACAAATAAAAGTTGCAGATATGACTTGCAATCATTGTGTTAAAACTATTAAAAATGCACTGGAAAATGTTGATGGAGTTGAAGATGTGAAAATTTCTTTGAATAATAAAACAGTTTTTGTGAGCGGTGATTTTAATATAGAGTCGGTTTTAGAAGCAATTAACGAAGCAGGTTATTCTGCGCAATTAATTAATAAATAGAAATATGCCTGAACTACCAGAAGTGCAAACAATAATAAATGATCTTAAAATAGAACTTGTTGATGAAACAATCTATGAAATAGTGAAACACAGGGAAGGCACAATCCAGTTTCACCTTAATAAGGCTATGGAAGATTATGGTAAAATTCAATCAATCGACCGACGTGGAAAATATATCATAATTACTACCACAAAATGTAAAATACTGATTCATCTCCGAATGACTGGTAAGTTACTTTTAACCAAAAACTTGCAAAAAACTACTCCCCACAATCGAGCAGAAATACTTTTTAATAACAAGAAATTGGTTTTCGACGATATTCGCAGTTTTGGCTCCATCTGCATTTTTGATAAGAAACAGAAAACAGGCAAGATAGAATCTCTTGGCCTTGAGCCATTTTCCGATGAATTTAACCCTCAAAAATTAAAGTCTATATTTTCCCGTAGAACCGCACCTATAAAAAATGCTCTGATTAATCAAAAAATCATCGCAGGACTTGGTAATATCTATGCTTGTGAATCACTTTACAAAGCAAGAATCTCACCTATAACTCCTACTAATGCTCTCACGGATGCTCAAATAGATAAGCTAAATTCAGCTATAAAAGAAGTACTGGAGACTGCTATCACCCATGGTGGAACCACTATTTCTGATTACCGTACTCCTTCGGACAAAAAAGGCAAATTTCAAGATATGCTCTCTGTATATAAGAAGGGACAGTGTCCCCAAGGGCATGAGGTTAAAAAAATAAAACAGGCAGGACGCTCAACCTATTACTGTCCTGTGTGTCAGCAATGAATTATGAATACGAACATCAGAAAATCCCAGAGTTTTGCTAAATTTTATTTTTCTTTACATTCAGTTATTAATATTTTTAAAATAATTACTGTTTTTTCAAAATTCGTTAACCAGTGAGGAATGATGCAAGCAATAAAAATTAGAGAAAATATTTACTGGGTAGGAGCAATTGATTGGGATTTAAGAAATTTTCATGGTTATCTCACCCAGAGAGGCTCTACTTATAACTCCTATCTTGTGTTAGATGATAAAATCACCCTGATCGATAATGTAAAAGATTATCTGGCTGAGGAACAGATTTCTCGCATTAAAAGCGTCATCGATCCATCCAAAATCGATTATATTATCCAGAACCACATTGAAATGGACCATTCCGGCTCTTTACCACTACTAAAACAATTAAGCAGGGATGCCAAAATCTTTATTTCTCCCAAAGGAGCGGAAGGAATCCCTAAGCATTTCAATATGAAAGAAGAAGAATTTAATGTGGTAAAATCAGGAGATGTCCTGAATCTTGGCAATCGGACTTTACAATTTATTTTAACACCTATGGTGCACTGGCCTGATAATATGGTAACCTATTGTACAGAGGAGCATCTGCTCTTTTCCAACGATGCCTTTGGCCAGCACCTCGCTTCCTCAGAGAGATTTGATGATGAATTTAGCGCTGATATTACCATGGAAGAAGCCAAAAAATATTATGCAAATATCGTAATGCCCTATGGTAGGCAAGTACAGAAAGCTCTTCTGGCTCTCCAAAATCTGGAAGTTGATACTATCGCTCCTAGCCACGGCTTAATCTGGCGCAAAGATACATCTAAAATCATCCAAAAATATAAGAAATGGTCAGAAAATAAAGTGGATGATAAAGCACTAATAATCTATGATACAATGTGGCAGTCAACAAAGACAATAGCGTATGCAATACAAGATGCATTTAATGAAAAGAATTATACAACCCGTATGCTAAGTTTACAGTACAACCATATTTCGGACATTATGACAGAATTGCTCAATGCCAAATATATCTGTATAGGCTCGCCTACCCTTAACAGCAATGTACTCCCAAGTGTTTCTGCTTTCCTCACCTATATGAAGGGATTGTCTCCCCAAAGTAGAATTGGACTTGCTTTTGGCTCGTATGGTTGGGGCGGCCAAAGTATAGATATTATAGATAATACCTTAAAAAATTGCGGTTTTGAAACCATGGATCCTATTAAAATCCAATACAGACCTGATAAAGAAACTTTAGAAGAAATAACAACAAGAGTAAAAAATAACCTATAGGAGAAAAAAATGGCAACAACAAAACTTAATGGAAAAGAAATTAAAACTAACGGCGATCTACCTGAAATTGGAAAACCGGCTCCTGAATTCATTCTTACTAATAATGATCTAGAAGATGTTTCGTTAAAGGATTTCTTGGGAGAGAAAATAATCTTAAACATTTTCCCCAGTCTGGATACGCCTGTTTGCGCTACCTCGGTAAGAAGATTCAATAGTGAAGCAGAAAAACTGCCAAACACAAAAGTTCTGTGCATCTCCAAAGACCTACCTTTTGCCCAAAAAAGATTTTGTGGAGCAGAAGGACTGGATAATGTAATAGCCCTTAGTGAGCTGAGAGATACAAACTTTTCTGATGCCTACGGTGTAAGATTAACTGAAGGTAAAATGCGAAGCCTATTTGCAAGAGTTGTTATTATTCTGGATGAAGATGGCATTGTACGCTATGTGCAATTAGTACCTGAAATTACCCAGGAGCCGAATTACGAAGACGCATTAAAAAATCTAAACAAAATATAACTAAATTGGAGGACTAATGATATCACAAAAGATTGAAAAAGCAATTAATGAACAAATCAATAAAGAACTCTACTCTGAATATCTCTACCTGGCGATGGCAGCCTATCTGGATGCTAATGATCTGGGTGGCTTTGCTCATTTCTTTAAGATCCAGGGTGATGAAGAACGATTTCATGCTATGAAACTCTATGATTACATCAATAAAAGAGGTGGCCGAGTTATTCTGGAACAGATCGATAAACCTAACCACGAATTCGATGGGGTTATTGACATCTTTGAAAAAGCTTATGAACACGAACAATATGTAACAAAGCTGATAAACGACCTCATGGATTTGGCTATTAAGGAAAATGATTATGCAACCAAGAGCCTGCTGGATTGGTATGTGGACGAACAGGTAGAAGAAGAAGCTTCCATGAAACATCTGTTGAATCAAATTAAAATGATAGATGGTAAAGGTAATGGTTTATTAATGTTGGATAAGGAACTTTCTAGCAGAACCTTTACACCCGACGAAAAATAAATATATATTAAATAATCACATCTGAGGATTAAAAACATATACTTTAGGTGGAAGAGACTGATGACGGAGTCGTTGTTAAAATTGATGAAAACGAAACTCATTCCATGAGTAAAAAAAACACCACATCAAATTCATCGAAGTGCTTACGGAAAAGAAAGTATTTAAAGCTGAACTGGAACTGGATGACGAACCAAAAGCTGAATTATCCGTGAAAAAATCAGATATGTAAATTTAAGTGAATGGTGTAATATAAACAGATGATAGGAAATATCCTAAATACAATTGACTTCCCGCAAAAACCTCAAAAAATCTAATAAGCAGGAGAAATTATGAAAAAATTCAAAGAAAGCAAAACAGCAGAAAATCTCTTAAAATCATTTGCAGGTGAATCCCAGGCAAGGATGAGATATACCTACTATGCTGACAAAGCACAAGAAGAAGGCTTCCTTCAAGTTGCTGAAATATTTATTGAAACTGCAGATAATGAAAAAGAGCATGCAAAACTTTTCTACAATCATCTTATAAAAAACGGAATGAATGAAGAGAAGCTTGAGATTCATGCAGGCTATCCTATCGCCCTTTCAGATAGAACACTGGACAATCTTGGTTATGCTGCTACCGGTGAACATGAAGAATGGTCAGAACTTTACTCCACCTACGCCGATGTGGCAGACGAAGAAGGGTACCCTGAAATTGCTAAAACCTTTAGAAATGTATCGCAAGTAGAAAAAAGACATGAAGAACGTTATCTTAAATTAAAAAAGAATGTGCAAGAACATAAAGTCTTTAAGAAGGATGGAAAAGTTTATTGGAAGTGCCGTAGATGTGGATATATTGTTGAGTCTATAATGGCACCTCCCAAATGCCCCGTGTGTCAGTATGAACAAAAGTACTTTGAAGTGTGGAAACCAAACTATTAGAAGAATAGGAAAAAGGAACAACTATGCAGAAATATCCGCCAGCTGGCGGATTGCGGAGTAGGAAAAGAAGACATGTTTAGCCCAATTGACTGAAAATCAAAAGGGTGCTCCTTTCAAGAAATGGCATCCTTTTTTGCAATTTAATTGAATGTTTTATATTATAAATCGTGAAGAATTTATATACAGTCAAAACCAAAAATTTTCAACTTAAATATAAACCCTTTCAGGAGGACACAAATGCTATCAGATATCGAAATTGCTCATAATACAAGATTAGAAAAAATAGATAAAATCGCAGAAAATCTCGGTCTGAGTAAGGATGATATCGAACTCTATGGAGATTACAAAGCAAAAATCAAATACGAAGCCATAGAAAAAGTGCAAAAGAATAAAACAGGCAAACTCATTCTAGTATCCGCCATAACCCCTACCCCGGCTGGTGAAGGTAAAACTACTACAGCCATCGGATTATCTCAAGCAATGAATCAAATCGGGGAAAAGACCAGTGTGGCTATAAGAGAACCTTCGCTTGGACCAGTCTTTGGTATTAAGGGTGGTGCGGCGGGTGGTGGCTATTCTCAAGTCCTGCCTATGGAAGATATCAACCTGCACTTTACTGGAGATATGCACGCTATAACCTCTGCTAACAACATGCTGGCTGCCCTAATCGATAACTCAATCTATCATGGAAATCCGTATAACCTTAACCCGATCTCAATTACATGGAGAAGAGTTATGGATATAAATGATAGAGCATTGCGAAAAATAGTAATTGGTCTGGGCGGCAAAACTCAGGGCGTTCCTCGTGAAGATGGATTTGATATCACTCCGGCATCTGAAATCATGGCTATTCTTTGTCTATCAAATAATCTGCAGGAACTAAAAGAAAAGATTAGCAAAATTATTGTTGGATTAACCTATGATGGTGAACCAGTAACCGTGAAAGAGATGGGATACCAAGGAGCTATCGCTGCTCTGCTAAAGGATGCGCTTAAGCCTAACCTGGTACAAACAATTGAGCACACACCTGCTTTTGTTCATGGAGGTCCATTTGCCAATATTGCTCAGGGTACTAACAGTATTATTTCTACTAAGACAGTACTTAAACTTTCCGATTATGTGGTTACTGAAGCCGGGTTTGGGTTCGACCTCGGTGCGGAAAAATTCTTTGATATTGTCTGCCCCTACGCCCAAATGTGCGCCTCTGCTGTAGTTCTGGTCGCTACAGTGAGAGCTATTAAACATCATGGTGGTGTAAAAGTTAAAGAACTAAATGAACCCAATCCCGAAGCAGTGGAAAGGGGGCTGGAAAATTTAGAAAAACACCTAGAAAATATCAGAAAATTCGGTATGCGATCAATAGTTGCTATTAACAAATTTGAAACCGACACAGAGGAGGAGTTAAAGATTCTGAAAGATTTTGCTCAGGAAAATGGCTTTGGAGCAGTAATAACTGATTTCTGGAGTAAAGGAGGCAAAGGCGGTATTGATCTCGCGGAAGCAGTTACAGCTATGATAAAGCACGAAGTTTGTAAACAACATGTACTATATGATTGGAATCTACCTGTAGAAGAGAAGATTACTAAAATCGCTCGAGAAATTTATGGAGCAGAAAAAATAGATGTGCAATCTAAGGCTCAGAAGGATTTAAAAAATATTAAGAAATATGGTTATGATAAATTACCAGTGTGCATTGCCAAAACTCAGAAATCCCTCTCTGACAACCCACAGCTTTTGGGAAGGCCAAAAGATTTTCTGGTTACTGTACGCAGAATCCTTATTGCAGCTGGTGCGGGCTTTCTTATTCCCATCACAGGGGATATCTTGCGTATGCCAGGCTTGCCAGCAGAACCCGCGGCAAAAAATATAAATATTGATAAGAACGGAAATATTACCGGGTTGTCCTAATCAAAGTGCCAACTTAAAACAAGAAAGGTAATTATGGATGAAAAAATTTTATGGAATTTTACCTATGGGATGTATGTAGTCGGCTCTAAAATTGGAAATAAAATCAACGCCCAACTCTCTAATACCGTCTTTCAGGCCACAGCTGAGCCTCCCCAAGTTGCTTTTTGTATTTCAAAGACTAACTATACCCACCAATTTATTGAAGAAAGCAAGAAAGTGGCGATCTCTGTGGTTTCTACTGAATGGACTATGATTGATATTGGCAATTTCGGCTTCCGTTCCGGGAGAAATTACGACAAATTTAAAAAATATCAGTATAAATTAGGCAAAAACGGTACTCCTATAATTTTACATAAAACTCTTGGCTATGTGGAAGCGGATGTCACCAAAGCCATTAACCTTGGTTCTCATACCCTATTTACAGCACGGGTAACAGAAGGCGAACTATTTAATCCAACCCTGGAACCAATGACTTATAAATATTACCATGAAAAATTAAAAGGCAAAGAACCAGAAACCTCCCCCCTGTATAGAAATGGCACAGATAAATAATCGAAGAAAAGCAATGAATAATGAACAATGTAAAAGGGAAATGGGAAAAGGGAAATGGAAAATAAACCACAAGCACCAAGCACCAAATCACAAACAAGCACCAATGACCGAAATGCAAAACAGTCAAGCCCGGTCCGCTAGCTGGCGAAATTTAATTCTTAATTTTTAATTCATAATTCAAAAAACTTGTCCGCCCACCGGCGGATTAAACATTCAACAAACTTGTCCGCCCACTGGCGGATTCACCCATTCTCCTTTTCTCCCTTTCACCCAGTCTCCCAGTCTCATCTTTCTCCCTGTCTCATCCTGTTTCCTATCTCCTTTTCTCCTTTTCTCCTTTTCTCCCCATCTCCCATTCTCCCCGTCTCATCCTGCCTCCTGCCTCCTGTTTCCTGTTTCCTGTTTCCTGTTTCCTGTCCCATTTTCTCCTGTTCTCCGTTTTCTCCCAGCCACCTTGTCTCCTTGTCACCCTATCAGTCAGCATCTGCATGACCGACTTATTATTTATTTTCTGGGATTTTTTCAGGACACTCCAGAAATTTTCTTGACAATTTTATATGCCATTAAAGATAATTTTTTCTTGAAAAGATCTTGGAAGAAAGGCTTATGTCCGAAAATATTAATAGCGAGATTCGCGTGCGTTTTGCTCCAAGCCCCACTGGATTTCTACATGTGGGTGGACTAAGAACCGCTCTTTTTAACTGGCTTTTTGCTCGGAAACATGGAGGAAAATTTATTCTCCGTATCGAAGATACAGATCAAAAACGATATGTGCCTGGAGCGGTTGAAAATCTTATCAGTACCCTCAAAAAATTAGGGATTGATTATGATGAGGGCCCAGATATAGGCGGTCCTTACGCACCATATATCCAATCAAAGCGAATCAACCTTTATAACAAATATGCTCAGCAGCTTATAAAGGAAGGGAATGCCTACTATTGCTTCTGTTCAGAAGAAGAGTTAGCACGAGAGAGGGCAGAGCAAAAAGCCCAAAAACTTCCCTTAAAGTATAGTGGGAAATGTCGTCATCTTTCTTCCCATGAAATTGAAAAAAAACTGCAAGAGAATGTTCCTTACGTAATTCGACTCCGATTCCCACAAGATGGGACAACAGTTTTTCATGATGAAATCCGTGGAAGGGTAGAGGTTCAGAACTCCCAAATTGATGACCAGGTTCTAATTAAGTCAGATGGCAAGCCCACCTACCATCTGGCAAATGTAATAGATGACCATCTTATGCATATCTCTCATGTAATTCGTGGAGAGGAATGGCTCTCAAGCGTACCCAAGCATATCTACCTCTATCAGGCTTTGGGCTGGGAAGTCCCTATATTCGTGCATCTCCCTCTTTTACTTAACCCAGATAAAAGTAAGCTAAGCAAACGACAAGGTGATGTTGCTGTTGAAGTCTATTTGCAAAAGGGATACCTACCAGAAGCCCTTCTCAATTTCGTTGCCCTCCTCGGATGGCACCCGCCAGAAGATAGAGAGCTCTATTCTACCTCAGAACTGATAAAGGCTTTCAGCCTTGATAGAATCACAAAATCAGGTGCAGTTTTCGATCTTGAAAAACTCCGTTGGATGAATGGGTATTACTTGCGAAATCTTTCTTTAACCACAATTGCAGAAAAAACCCTCCTCTTCTTTAAAAAAGCCAATATTGATATTTCGGATAAAGGCAAATATTATAAAGTTATTGACTTAATGCGTCAGCGCTCCGCGACCTTAGAAGAACTTGCCTTAGTGTCAAAAAAATTTTACAATAATATTGGGATTGTCGAAGAGGATAGGCCCATTGTGTTTGAGGACTCGGCTCAAGAGGTTTATTCATTCTGGATAAGAGAACTCACCCAAAAAGAGCAATGGAATATCAAAGAGATAAAAGACCTGCTTAAAAGGACAACTGCTGAAATTGGCGTTAAAGGAAAGAATCTCTATTTCCCTCTGCGACTTGCACTGTTTGGAAGTTGTCATGGGCCTGATGTGCCGGCTATAATAGATGTTTTGGGCAAGGAAGAGACGCTCAGACGCCTAAAAAAATGGCATATAAATTAAAATCAATGGTGCGAAAAATGACAATACCGGAACGAAATAGTGAAGTCAAAAATTTTATTCGAGAAATTATTGAAGAGGACCTTCGTACAAACAAATATGGTGGCAGGGTTCATACACGTTTCCCTCCAGAACCCAACGGATATTTACATATTGGCCATGCAAAAGCGATATGCCTCAATTTTGGTATAGCAAAAGATTATAATGGCTTCTGCAATCTTCGCTTTGATGATACCAATCCTGAGGCCGAAAGTGAAGAATATGAGGAATCTATAAAAGAAGATGTGCACTGGCTCGGGTTTGACTGGGAAGACAGACTCTATCATGCCTCTGATTATTTCGAGCAACTATATGAATATGCTCTCCAACTTATTAAAATGGGAAAGGCATATGTATGTGACCTCAGTGAAGAAGAAATCAGAAAATATCGTGGAACAGTAAAGGAGCCTGGGAAAGAAAGTCCGTACCGAAATCGCTCTATAGAGGAAAATCTCGACCTATTTCAAAGAATGCGTAATGGAGAATTTGAAAATGGGAGTCGTGTCCTTCGGGCAAAGATTGATATGGCATCTCCTAATATGAAGATGCGTGACCCCCTTATCTATCGTATTCGAAAAGTGCCACATTACCGAACTGGAGATAAATGGTGCATTTATCCTATGTATGATTTCGCCCACTGCCTTTCAGACTCAATAGAAGGTATCACACATTCCTTATGCACACTTGAATTTGAAAATAATAGAGAGATTTATGACTGGTTTCTTGACGAGCTAGGAGTTCATCATTCGCAGCAAATAGAATTTGCCCGACTAAATCTTAGCCATACTGTCCTGAGCAAGCGAAAACTGAATGAACTTGTAAAGGAAGGTTATGTTGAGGGATGGGATGATCCAAGGATGCCAACCTTATCCGGATTGCGGCGCAGAGGATATACACCAGAGGCGATTCGAGAATTTTGCGATAGGATAGGTGTGGCACGTAGCGATAATGTCGTAGATATAGCACTTCTTGAATATTGCCTCAGGGAAGAGCTAAACAGGCGTGCGCCCAGAGTCATGGCTGTGCTTAAGCCACTCAAAGTCATAATCGACAACTATCCAGAAGAAAAAACTGAGTATATCGAGGCTGTAAACAATCCAGAAGATCCCTCAATGGGGACAAGGATGGTTCCATTTTCAAAAGAAATCTATATAGAACAGGATGATTTCCGGGAAGAACCTCCTAAGAAATTCTACCGTCTCGCACCAGGTAGAGAAGTAAGATTGCGATATGCATATTTTATCAAATGTGAGCACGTAGTAAAGGACGAACATACAGGAGAGATCAAAGAACTGCATTGTACTTATGACCCTGCAACTCGCGGCGGTAATGCACCAGATAAAAGAAAAGTAAAGGCAACTCTTCACTGGGTTTCAGCCAAATATAGTATTAAGGCAGAAGCCCGACTCTACGATAGGCTTTTTACTGTTGCAAATCCTCTGGCTCAAAAAGATGACTTCAAAAATTACCTTAATCCAAACTCCCTGCAAATCTTAACTGGCTGCAAGTTAGAGCCATGCCTTAAAAATGCACAAAAGGGAGATATCTACCAATTCGAGCGACTTGGCTATTTCTGTGTAGATGCAAAATACTCCTCTCAAGATAATCCTGTATTCAATCGAGCTGTAAGCTTGCGTGACTCCTGGGCAAAATTGCAAAAATCAAAGGGGTAAAAATGAAATATTTTAAAAAACTAATTGGGGAAAAATGTTACCTTTCCCCTATAACTACTGACAATGCTGAGAAATATACAGAATGGCTTAATGACCTTGAGGTTAGTAAGTATCTATCTCACTCACGAAGGCAAATTACTGTTGCTAAAGAGCGAGAAATCCTGGAGGAATTAAGCAGAAAGGGTGAACAAGTCTTCGAAATCATAGACCAGCAAACCGATGAACTAATCGGAAACTGTGGACTTCTTAATATTGACCATGCTAATCAGAGAGGTGAATTTGGTATTTTTATAGGCGATAAATCCTATTGGGGTAAAGGTTACGGTACAGAGGCGAGCAGGTTGCTGATAGATTATGGCTTCAATATCTTAAATTTGCATAATATAATGCTTGAGGTCTTCAGTTTCAATACAAGAGCAATTAGATGCTATGAACATCTCGGCTTCAAGATAATTGGAAGAAGAAGAGAATCAAAAATAATCTGTGGCAAGAAATATGATCTAATTTATATGGACCTCCTTGCAGATGAATTTGAGAAGGGCTATCTGAAGGAAAAATTGTTCTAAACTAATTTAATGGCTCTTTATTTATTTAACAATCAGATAAGCCGATGTTTTCAAAAATAGAATCACAAAAGCGCTCTATAACTACCCTGCGCCATATTATATCCAGTAATAAAATCACAGGGAGCTATCTTTTTTATGGGACTGAAGGTGTAGGTAAGTTCACGGCTGCCCTTGAGTTCGCAAAGGCTATAAATTGTTCCCATCCCTCTGCCGTATCAGGAGAAGTAGATGCTTGTGATAATTGTGCTTCCTGTCGTAAAATAATGCGCTTTACCCACCCGGATGTAGAGATTATCTTCCCTACACCGGGCTTTGAACGAACCGCTGATGGTGGCTATAAAAAGGAAAGGGACAGGATCGAAATACAAAGATATCTGGAACAATTGCAAAAGACCCCTTATCAGCGATACCATTTTTCAAAATCTACTGCAATCCGTATAGATACAATACGAGACATAGAGCAAAAAATATGTTTTGCCCCAAGTGAGTCGCGATATAAAGTATTCATCATCCTTGATTCTGACCAGATGACTCATCAGGCTGCAAATGCTTTCCTCAAAACACTGGAAGAGCCACCTGAATATGCTGTCATTATTTTAATCACTCGTCGGCCCTCAGCACTTTTACCCACCATTATATCAAGATGCCAAAAGTTACAATTCTACAAAGTCCCAACACATACAATTCAGAATATTCTTATGCAGCAGTATAATGTCTTGGAGGAAGACGCCAGGGTTTGTGCCCGGATGGGAAACGGCAATGTGGCAAAGTCAATCATGCTTGCAATCCGCCAGCTGGCGGATGAGGCTCGCACCCTGGCATTTCAGTTTATAGAGTCCCTTATCCAGAAAGATTTCGAGCAAATCAGCGAACTTTCCAATCAGTTTAGTTACAACCGTAATGCCGAATTGCTAATGGGAATGTTTGATTATCTTATACTTTGGTTTGATGACCTCATATCGTTTATTTATGCCCATAAACAAATTGCAAATCTGGAAAGACAAAGTCTTATTGAAGAGTTTTGTAATATAAAACTTCTTTCAGAAAAAGACATTTACACCATGATAAATATGCTAATGAAAAAACAGCAGCTGATCGAAGGCCATATAAATTTTGAACTCTTGTTTTTAGATACATTTTTCCAGATTTATAGGCAATTGTACAAAAAAGCTTGAAGTCCGCCAGCTGGCGGATTAGAGTAAGCACGGATAGCTTGCCGCTTCACTCCATTGCAGCATTCTCCATTTATGAAACATATGCTCCGTAAGGTTTAAAAGGTGAAGATTGTAATTCTACTCTGAATTTGCCAAGAAAAGAATGTTATCTCTTTTGCTAAGCAATTCTGCACTCAAAAAATAAAAGCACATCAAAGAATTGACATGAAGTAATGAAAATGTTATCTTTTAAAATACTGTAAAATGTAATTTTATCTGTTATCGATGAGGTAAGACAGTGAATAAATATGAATCAATTGAGATAGTTAATATATCATTCTATCAAAAAAATCTATCAAAAAAATAAACCCAATGGCTATTCTTACCTCAAAAAGAAATAAAAACAGGAAGGAGAAAAAGATGTTGAATGAAATGAAGTCCCAAATACCTGCGGGGAAAACGGTTGCCCTTCTTGTAATTACGGTATTGTTTTCTGCACCTCTCTTCGGCATAACCCTTGACCAATCGATTAAGCTTGCAGAAGAAAACAATAAGACATTTCTTTCGCAAAAAGCAGGACTAAAGCAAGCAGAATGGAATCAGTATAATTCTCTTACCAACTTTTTCCCTAAAATCTCTATCGGCACGATGATAGTCCGTCTGGATGATGATATGTATGAAAGGTATACTGGGCCTATAACAATCCCTGTGTACGATATAAATGATCCAACCAACCAAATTGGTTTTATTCCATTCTCCTCAGCTGCTATGACCCCCGGTGGTATGCATAAAACCACTTATACCACTCAACTTACACTTCAGCAACCTATATTCAATGGTGGGAAGATCCTCCTTGGGTACCAGATAGCCCGCCTTGCCACCTCTCAAACACAGGCAACTCTGCAAAGCGCTAAAAATAACCTTGAATATTCAGTTACAGAGATATACCTTAATATCCTGCGAATACAAGATGTGATCGAGATATCCCGGCGAAGCCTTGCATCAAGCGAGGCACAACTCAAAAAGGTTACAGAAATGTATAATGTCGGAACTGCCAGAAAATCTGATGTGCTTCAATGGCAGGTACAGGTTGAAAATAATAAGATTGCGCTAAATGTGGTAGAGAACAGTTTATCCGTCTTACTCTCCAGTTGGAGAAATATTCTCGGACTGCAAGAAGAGGAAGAAACACCACTCCCCGAACCTATTGCCCTTAACCAATACGACAGTGAAATTGAATCTTATGCAGTTTTATCTAAGGAGGAGCAGGAAACGCTTTTACAAAATGTCCTTGCCGAAACTGAGAAAAATAACGCAGACATCAAGGCTCTTAGACTGGCAGAAAATATAACTAAAAAAAGTTACCAGCTTGCTAAGACAGACTTTCTCCCTACCTTTAATCTTCAATATACCTATCAGTTTGAGAATGATGACAAACTTAATTTCGATGATGCAGCAGGAATGGAGTACTGGAACATTACAGCAATCGCTTCGCTCCCTATTTTCCAGAGTGGAAAAAATTATACCAACTTGCGAAGAAGCAAATATGAGTACAAAAAAACACAATTAGAATTAGCTGATACGCGGGATCAAATACTCATCGGAGCAGAGAATAGTTTCTATACCCTTGTAACAAATGCAAAGAATGTTAGTAGCAACTCACTCGCTCTTGAATCTGCACAGGAAAATTATAAAATTATAAATGATCTTTATGAACAAGGTATGGTCACAAATACAGAGCTTATAGATGCAGAAATAATGCTCTTTAATGGTGAGATGGGCTTAACTTCTGCCTATTATGACTATATCCTTGCAAAATGCAATTTAGAAAAATTTATCAAATAATTATAGGCGAAAAATATGAAAACGAAACACCTAATAACAGCTATATTGGTCTCTACAGTATTGATTATAACTTTTGGCTGTTCATCCCAGGATGATACACCCGAGGTTGAAGAGGTTGAAATGACTGGGAAGATATATGTCCAAACCGCCCCTGCAGAGCAAAAATCAATTCAGGAATACATAGAATTTACCGGAAAAATCGAAGCAGTTCAGGAGGCATATATCAGTCCAGGTACACCTATACGCATAGAAGATATTCTGGTGGAAGAAGGTGATTATGTACAAAAGGACCAACTTCTTGTCCGGATGGATGATGCACAGCTACAACAGGCAGAAGCACAATTCCTCGCTACCAAAAAAGACTACCATAGGATGCAAGAACTAAAAAGATCAGGAAGTATCAGCCAACAGGCTTATGACCAGATAGAAGCTACATATAAAGCAGCAAAGGCAGCATATGAACTCCTAAAAAGCAATACAGAAATAACAGCACCTTTTTCTGGTGTTATTACTGCAAAGTATCAAAACGCGGGAGAATATTTTAATTCTATGAGCTCACCAGGGATTTTACATCTACTTAACCTGGATAAATTAAAGGTAAAAATAAATGTTTCTGACAAAGATATACCAATGATTAAAAAGGGGCAATCTGCAAATATATTTGTTGATAGCTACTCTGACGAAGTATTCTTTGGTACTGTCAGCTATGTAGCCTCCGCCGCTGATCCTCTATCAGGAACATTCCCATGTGATGTAACAGTTAAAAATATAGATTACATGCTAAAACCAGGGCAGTATGCAAAGGTTCAAGTAATCTTACGAGAGAAAGAAAACACCATCATAGTACCACAAACAGCAGTTGTAAATAGCAATGTTGTTTATGTAATTAAAGACAAAAAGGCATACAGACGAGATGTTGTGTTAGGACTCCAGAACGAGGACGAGGTGGAAATCTTGGAAGGCATAGAACCTGGAGAAATAGTCGCCATTGCTGGCAATGTCGTACTAAGAGACGGGGCAGAGGTTGTAGTAAGATAAGTAGGAGGTAGAATGAATTTACCAGAATTTTCAGTTAAACGTCGTGTAACTATTACAATGGCTACCATACTTGTGGTAATCTTAGGTATGGTGGCGTTCTCGGGCTTAGGATTTGAAATGATGCCTGAGTTAGAATTTCCAGTTATTACTATTTCTACAAGATATCCCGGTGCCTCCTCTGAGGATATAGAGCAAACAATCACCAAACCGATTGAAACCATAGCTGGAGGAGTTAAAGGTGTAACCAATATTATTTCAACAAGTAGTGGAGATGTTTCTTCTGTTATGATAGAATTTGAATGGGGCACCGATCTCGATGCAGCAGCACAGGACCTCCGCGATGGAATAGAAAGAATTCTGGATTTCCTACCTGAAGGAGCTGAGCGCCCATTGGTAATGAAATTAGATATAACCCAAATGCCTATCATTTTATACGCCGTAACAGGTATGGAAGATACTTATGAGATGCGCAAGCTTTTAGAAGATGAGCTTGAGCCGAAGTTAACTCAATTGCCCGGGGTCGCTTCTGTTACAGTTGCTGGGGGAAAACAAGCTGAAAAGCAAATCATCATAGATAAAACTAAGCTGACTCAAAATAATATCTCCATAGACAAAGTTGTTCAGATATTAGCAACACAAAATTTAAATCTTTCCGCAGGATATGTTGAACAGGGACAAACCGAATATCTCCTCCGTACCGTAGGTGAATATAAGACCCTTGAGGAGATTGCTAACACCCCTGTAAGTATAACACAAAATGGCTCTGTCGTCTATATAAAAGATGTTGCAAAAGTTATTGATGGATATAAAGAGGAACGAAACTATATACGAACTAATAATGAGCCCACTGCTACGCTAATGGTATCAAAAGAATCTGGTGCAAACACCCTTGAAGTATCAAACCTTGTAAAAGAAAGAGTTGAAGAACTAAGAGCTGACTTACCCGCACATCTTGAATTCTACGAGATATTTGACCAAGGACACACAATAAGCAGAGTTACTTCCTCAACGATTGCCAATCTTATTCAGGGAGCAATACTTGCAATTCTAATAATACTCTTGTTTCTCAGAAATTGGCGCCCTACACTTGCTATAGCCATTGCTATCCCGGTGTCTGTGATTGCAACCTTTATACTTGTCAATGTTTCAGGTTATACACTTAATATTATGACTATTGGAGGTCTCGCTTTAGCCGTAGGAATGCTTGTAGACTCGGCTATTGTGGTGATAGAAAACATCTATCGACATCTGGAGAGGGGGAAAGGGCGGATCGAAGCAGCAAAAATTGGTGCCTCCCAGGTTGGGATGGCTATTACAGCATCGGTTCTTACAACTATTGCTGTCTTCTTACCCCTTGTGTTTACCGGGGGTATGACCGGACAGCTTGTGGAGGGAATAGCTTTAACCGTCTCTTTTGCACTGTTTGCATCTCTTATTGTTGCACTTACAGTCGTACCGGCTCTGTCATCCGTACTTTTTAAGCAACGCACCTCAGCTGAAGAATATAAAAAAGTAATCGGTGAATCACGCTTTGAAAAACTCAGAGAAAGATATGCAAAAGTATTAAATTGGACTTTACACCATAAGGGAAGAGTGCTTCTTATCGTTGCTATTATCTTTATTATATCTCTTTCCCTAATTCCAATACTCGGAACAGAATTTATCCCTCCATCTGATAACCCAATGCAGATGATTAGGGTAGAGATGCCTATTGGCACAAAACTTGATGAGACAAATATGGTAGTAACACAACTTGAAGATATACTTGCAGGGATAGAAGAAACTGAATATTTTACAACTATGGTTGGCCCCCTAGGAGGCGCTGTCGGTGGCGCTGGTTTTTCAGCCCCTGCTGATGTTAATGAGGCGATGATATTTCTGCGTCTCTGCGATAAAGAAAACCGTTCAAGAAAGTCTGATGAAATCATGGAAGAAGTGAGAAGTAAAGCTCCAAAATTGGAAAATGTCAGGCTTGTTCTCTCTGGTGCCACTGAAACTTACGTTGGGGGTGGTAATGAAATCGAATTCAAAATATTTGGTGACGATCTAGATCAACTTACTGACCTTTCTCGGCAGGTAGAAGAAAAAATAGCTCAAGTAGAAGGTGTTCGTGATATTCAAAACTCAATGAAAGAAGGAAAACCAGAACTTCACCTTATTATTAATAAGGATAAAGCTTTTCGGTATGGTATTACTACTGCTCAAATTGCCTCTGCGGTCCGAACAACAATCTATGGCACTACCGCAGGTGTATTCAGAGAGGCAGGGGAAGAAATAGATATGCTTGTTCGTCTTGAGGAAGAAGGTCGCAACAGTATAGCAGATATTAATGGCATAAGCATTGCCAGTCCAATGGGTTTTACCATCCCATTAAATCAGATTGTAGAAATACAAGAAAAACAAGGACCTGTAGAGATTTCGCGTGAAAACCAGACTCGTATAGCTACCATCCAGGCAAATATCATAGGAAGAGACGTTGGAACTGCAGTTGATGATATATGGTCTGAGGTTGGTGAACTTGAAAAAAGTCTACCTTCTGGCTATTATTTTGAGATAGGCGGTACATATGAAGACATGCAAGAAAGCTTTGAAGCCCTTGGATATGCTTTACTTTTGGCGATCATAATTGTCTATGCAATTATGGCATCTCTCTTCGAATCATTTTCCCATCCCTTTGTAATTATGTTTACACTTCCTTTAGGGCTTATTGGTGTGGTGATATTACTTCTTATCTCAGGTTTTACATTCAGCGTGCCCGTGTTTATCGGTTTCATCATCTTAGCAGGTATTGTAGTGAATAACGGTATTGTCCTGGTTAACCATATTAATCAGTTACGAAGAGAGGGTATGGAAAAAGAAAAAGCAATTATCCAGGCAGGGAAAAACAGAATAAGGCCTGTGTTAATGACAGCACTGACCTCAATAGGGGGAATGCTTCCTATGGCTCTATCAACTGGACAGGGCTCAGAATTAAAAGCGCCAATGGGAGTAGCAGTCATCGGAGGACTTATTTCAGCCACTTTCTTTACACTGTTTGTGGTACCCTCTCTTTATAGTGTGTTTGATCATGTATCTAAGAAAGCCTCAAAAGGCATTATGAATACATTGCACGGAGAAGAAAAAACCAAAACTGAGGATGATTAAGCTTCCTATAGCCAATAACATTAAGTTATAACGAGCGATGAGCTTAAATTTTGTATCCTACCATCGTTAGTTACAATATCCTCATCCTGATTATGATTTGTAAGTCAGAGAAGACGAGATGAGCAGAATATGTAAAAAAATCGGCTTAATATGTATTAGCCTCATTCTTGTGATGGCTATATACAAAACAACTATAGTCCTTGCACAATCTTTAGATAATCTTTCCGAAGAATTAGAGCAAAAAAGTGCAGTCAAAAAGGACGACGAGAAAATTCAGCGAGAGCAAAAACCAACTTGGCTACCTTTTGAAGAAGGAATCGCTTTAGCAAAAGAACAAGGAAAAGATATTATAATTGATTTCTATACTGACTGGTGTTCTTGGTGCAAAGTTATGGATGAAAAGACTTTTTCAGATCCGCAGGTTGCTGCCTATATGAAAGAACATTATATTGCCATCAAGCTTGACGCGGAATCTCCGAGTGATACCATTCATTTTAAAGGTCAGACCTGGAGTCCCAGGGAACTTACTTATGCATTCCAAATTCAAGGTTTTCCTTCTTATGGTTTTCTTAATAAAGATGCCGAGGTTATCACTGTGATTCCAGGTTATATTGAAAAAGATACATTCCTTAAGATACTTGAATATATGCATAAAAAATGCTATGAGGATGGAATAGATATAAACAAATATATCAAAGGTAAAGTAGATTGCACCGAAGAACAGTATGGCGCATCAACGAGAACGGAGAGTTGAACAGGGCTTAGTAGAGGGCAGACTTTCGCGGTCCGTGTGGAAACTTGCAGCCCCGATGATGATAGGCTGCGCTCTGCAAAACCTCTTCTCTATGGTTGACCTATTTTTTGTAGGAAGATTAGGACATATTGAGGTAGCCGCGCTTTCTATTGCCGGGACCATCGTAGGGATACTTATGATGGTGGTCCAGGGTATTGCAGTAGGAACAATGGCGCTTATCTCACATTTTACGGGGGAGAAAAATTATGAGATGTCAGATAATATATTAGGACAGACATATATTTGGAGTATCATCGGGGCTGGCGGAATGCTGTTCATCTCATTTTTTCTGGTAGAACCCTTTTTGAGGCTTTTTGGTGCTACAGGTGATGTTTTAGTTTATGCAGCCGAGTACCTTCGAATAATCTTTGCTTCCTCTATTGTTATATTCCTTTTTGTTGGAACAAATCATGCTTTACGTGGCTCTGGGGACGCAAAAACCCCTTTGTATGCACTAATAATATAATAGCGAATATCCTTAACATCTTTCTGGACCCTATACTTATTTATGGGATATGGCCCATTTCCGGCAATGGGAGTGGCTGGTTCCGCTATGGCAACGGCTCTAACAAGAGGAATTGGTGTCCTGTTTCTTTTCAGCCCTCTTCTTTTTGGGCATTCCACACTCCATTTGAAGCCTAAACACCTCAAGCCAATTCCCTCCCTGATGAAGAGAATTGTGAGTATTGGCTCTTTTGCCTCGCTTCAGGTATTCATCCGTGAAATTTCATTCCTTTTTCTAATGCGTCTCGTAACATCTTTTGGCGATGTTACCCTCGCGGCATACGGAATTGGACAACGAATCAGGATGTTTATCATGGTACCAGGCTTCGGATTTGCTAGCGCAGCCGCTGTTCTAGCTTAGGCCAAAATCTTGGGGCAAAAAAACCGGGAAGAGCGAAAAAATCCGCATGGCGTGCTGTTACATATTATGAAGCTGTCACTATACCAATCGCTGTATTATTCTTAATCTCTGCACCAGCGATAGTAGGAATCTTTAACGACCATCCAGAAGTAATTACTATTGGAAGCTCTTTCTTGCGCTACCTAGCAATAACTTTCCCTTTTCTTGCATTTTCTCTCGTCTTTTCCCAAGCCATGAATGGTGCCGGCGATACCAAGACTCCTACAATTGTTAATGCAATTGGTCAGTTAGGATTTAGAATCCCATTTGCATATCTTTTTGCTCTTACTGCCGGATTGGGCTATACTGGGATATGGCTCGGCATAAATGCTTCTGACATCGTGCAAGGCATTGGAATGATATTTATCTTCCGCGCTGGACATTGGCAAGAGGCATTTAAGAAACATAAAAAGAAATTAGCCCATGGGGTCAAAGCTGGAGAAGTTCTATCTGAGTATCCTTCACCCGGCTCCTAATAAAAGGATTTTATCCTCCGAGAGGATAACTGTATTACAAGTGCGTTCAAGAAATGGTCAAAGGTGACAAAAAGAGAAAAGAAATATTAGGCAAATCTCTATTTTTTGTAAATTGTGGAGGAGAAAGATGGTACATAAGGACAATCATGAGAGAAGAGCTGCCTATCATTTCATAATTCTGCTTGGTATAATCAGTTTATTTGGCGATATTACCTATGAAGGTGCTCGTGCTGCAACAGGTCCCTATCTTGGACTTCTCGGTGCCAGTGCTGGAGTAGTAGGATTAATAGCAGGGTTAGGCGAATTTATAGGCTATGGATTCCGATTGCTTTCTGGCTATCTTGCTGATAAGACCAAGGCATACTGGGCATTCACGATAGCAGGATATGGGTTAATTTTTGCTATTCCACTCCTTGGTTTTGCTAAAATATGGCAGGTTGCAGCAATATTTATAATTACAGAAAGGTTTGGAAAAGCACTTCGCACCCCTGCCAGAGACACGATACTCTCGTACGCTACAAGCCAAGTGGGACGTGGTTGGGGATTTGGCATTCATGAAGCATTAGACCAAATTGGCGCAATTATCGGGCCGCTTCTCTTCTCATTTGTATTTATGGCTAATCAGAACTATCGGGATGCCTTTTCTATACTATGGATTCCCGCTATTTTAACACTTATAGCAGTTATAATTGCACGAAACCGGTTTCCGCATCCGGTCAAGCTGGAGGATAAGAATAAAAGCTCGATTTCTAATGCCAAAGGGAGTAAAAAATTCTCCAAAGCATTTTGGGCGTATGGATTGTTTACCTTTGTAAGTGTAACCGGATTTGCTAATTTCCAGTTAATATCCTACCATCTCGTGACTCAATCAATAGTTCCAGCCTCTCATATCCCAATATTTTATGCAATTGCAATGGGGGTAGATGCTGCTGTGGCCCTTGCTATTGGTAAGATTTATGACAAAGTGGGATTCAAGTCATTGCTTGCAATACCTCTTTTTACTCTTCCTCTTCCATTTTTGGGATTTTCAAGTAACTACTCCGCGGCATTCGTAGGAGCAATAATCTGGGGCACAGTAATGGGAATACACGAAACTATTATGCGAGCAGCCATTGCAGATATCATTCCTCTTAAGAGCAGAGGCTCTGGATATGGAATTTTTAATACTCTCTATGGTCTAGCCTGGTTTGCAGGCGGTGGACTAATGGGACTGTTTTATGATATCTCGCTCCCTTACCTAATTGTATTTTCGGTATCTATGGAGCTAATATCAATGTTAATATTTATAAGCTGTAGAAAAATATGGCCTGGCTATTATGCTCGATAAATTGCAATTGGATGTTGCTCTCATATTTTTCAATTTCCTTCACATCCCTCAAAAGCCTTTTAAACTTTAGCCAAAGTTAACAGAAAATCTGCCTAAAAAGTAGATTATATGTGAACCCAACAACCGATAGGAAGCAACAATGGGTACAAAAGGACGAGAAATAGTCGGCATGGATGTAACTAACCTGCTCGAACTTCTTAATAAAGCCTACGCTGATGAGTGGCTTGCTTATTATCAATACTGGGTCGGAGCAAAAGTAGTAGTAGGCCCAATGCGAGGCGCAGTCGAAGCAGAACTTGTTGAGCATGCCGGCGAAGAACTGGAACACGCTGAAAAACTTGCTGAAAGAATTATCCAACTGGGTGGCACCCCTATTCTTAAACCAGAGGACTGGTATAGGATTACAAATTGTGGATACGACGCCCCTGAAGATAACTCCATAGAAAATGTACTAAAACAAAATATCAAGGGTGAGCAGTGTGCCATAGAGGTCTACCAGAAATTACTTGAAACCGTGAAAGACAAGGACCCGGTAACCTATCATATGATTGTGGATATACTCGAAGATGAAATAGAGCACGAAGAAGACCTGGAAGCCATTGGAGAAGATATGAAAATGATGAAATGAGGGAACACACAATGAAAAGCATTGGTGAAAAAATCCAGCACGACGATTGGAAAAAAGAAAAACATGTCCCAGTAATTGAGTCGCCAGAAGAGGTATCTGCAGGAGAGCTGTTTGACATAAAAGTTGGTCTGGGTAAAGAGATCCCGCATCCAAACACAACTGAACATCACATCAGATGGATAGCCCTCTATTTTCACCCAGAAAACGAAAAATTCACCTACCAAATAGGATTGTATGAATTTACTGCTCATGGAGAATCAGTAAATGGAGCTAATCAGGGACCTGTTTACACACATCACCAGGTTCAAACCAGCCTAACTCTCCATAAGTCTGGAACTATCTATGCAATGGCATATTGCAATATCCACGGCCTTTGGGAGGGTTCAAAAGAGATAAAGGTCATCCCGCAATAATCTTCAGCCGCTACATTTCGCTTTACTGAAGGGGTTACTGGCTCTATAAGCAATAGTAACCCCTTTTTATTTCATACAAGCAGATTGTTACAAATATACAAAAGAAAAATTTTGTAATAATTAAATTATTACTTTTGAAATCTCGCTAAAATCTCACCAACTGTGTATAATGAACCGGTAACGCAGATTAAATCAAGTGGACCCGCGTGCCTTCTTGCTGTTTCAAGTGCATCGATAACATCGGTTTTTGTAATACAAGGTATTTTATACTTTTTAATTTCTCGTGAGAGGGCTGACGACTCGGCAGCCCGTTCAGAATTCGGTTTGCAGGTTATAAAAAGATCAGTTATCGGCGCAAGCCTGTGTAACATCGTCCGAAAATCCTTAACCGCTAATATTCCTATAAGGACGATGAGCTTCCTATAATAAAAGATGTGGGTGAGGTTATAGACTAACATGTTAATAGCTGCTGGGTTATGAGCACCATCTACAATTATGCGCGGTTGATTGCAAATCTTTTGCATTCTCCCTTGCCAAACAATCTTTGCCAATCCTTTTCGAACCATATCTTCATTAAGTATTTTCCCCTCTCTTTCAAATAATACTGCTACTATTAGAATTGCAAGCGAAGAATTGTAGACTTGGCCAATACCCGAGAGATTACAGAAAAGTTCCTTATACTCAATATTATAGCAAGGTATAGATAAATTATAGACACTATGACTTTCATAAAGCCGGATGGAAGAGAGTTTGACTTCATTTTTGAATCTTAGAACCGGCGAGTTCTTTTGTCTTGCGACTTTTTCTATAATTTTATCTGCAGATGGACGCACCTGTCCCAGTATAACAGGGATAGATGGCTTTATAATTCCAGCCTTTTCCCTGGCAATAGCTGATAATGTGGACCCCAGTGTATGACAGTGATCAAGCTCAATATTGGTGATTGCAGTAATTACAGAGTTCATCAATACTGTCGCATCCAAACGGCCACCTAAGCCAACCTCCATTATTGCATATTCCACCTTTTCTTCATACCATAGCTGAAAAGCGATACTTGTAGTGATTTCAAAGTATGTTGTATCGAATCTGTTGTGAAGTTCCTTGTGCTGCTCGTATATAGCCTGCAGGCGAGAAGGATCAACTTCTTTTTTATTTATTCTAAAACGCTCCTGGTAATTAACAAGATGGGGAGATGTATTCAGGCCAACTTTTATACTATGCGCATCCAGAATAGATTCAACTGTTGCGGCTACAGAACCTTTACCATTTGTACCCGCAATATGTATCCCACGAAGTTTCTTCTCGGGATTGTTGATTGCGCCCAGAAATTTGGAAATGCGCTGAAGTTCAAGCTTCCGTCCAGTTGCTGTCTTGGCGAATATTTCCTGCAGAAATTCTTGATGTGTCATATTGAACAAATTCTACTTCTGTTAGAAATCGATCAGGTTTTCAGCTTCTTCTTCTTTGCAGCCGGGAATAAGATATTATTCAGAATCAAGCGATATCCTGGGGAGTTTTTGTATAACTCGAGACGAGTAGGCGGATCGCCAATTCTGTGTTGATAGTCTTCTGGATCATGTCCTCCTAAAAAGGTAAAGGTACCTCTTCCCAGATTGCCATGCAGATATTTTACCTCATCTGCTCCTTCCACTTCGCCCAGAATGATCACGCTCTTTTTCACAAATTGCTTACGATAAGAGGTTGTTTGACCGAGAAAACCATTTACAACATTTACATGGCACTGAGTAAGCATAGTGGGAACCGGGTCATATTTGGCAGAAAACTGAAAAAGTGTGAAATAGTCCCCCTCTGGACCGCGCAATTGGGCATAATTACTTGCATCAATGCTTGAAAATTCATATTCATATGGATTCTTTACGAGGGTAAAATCGGTAAATGCAAAGGTGCGACTGTAATCTAATTTTTCTTCAGCATTCGGGTCTATGGGATCGCCGTCAAATGGTTCCGCACAAA
The DNA here is from genome assembly GCA_049975325.1 of Cloacimonadia bacterium. GTDB lineage: Bacteria > Cloacimonadota > Cloacimonadia > JGIOTU-2 > JBNGDW01 > JBNGDW01. Next base: position 29,468 of record JBNGDW010000008.1, read on the forward strand.
TATCGAGACCACGAGCAGCAAGAGCAATATCAATTGTATCGGTTGCTGAGCACATTGCAAAGAGGAATCCTCCATTTACTACATATTCCCTAATCATCTCTGCCACTGCATGTTTCAGTTGCCATACCTTTTCAAAGCCAAGTTCATTCGCCATTGAGTTATTTATTCGCACAAGCTCTTTATACCAATCAGTATTTCGATAGCTGGCGTAGAATTTCCCATACTGCCCTGTAAAGTCCTCATGATGAAGGTGTAGCCAGTCATATTCTTCTAATCTGCCACTTAAGACCTCAGCATCCCAGAGTGTATCATAAGGAATCTCTGCATATGTTAGGGCAAGAGTTACTGCGTCATCCCAGGGCTCTCCAGCAAATCCAGCAAGTTTTCCTGTAGCGCTTTCTGGCAAGGTATAGATCGCAATCTTTGGTGCCTTTTCTAAGTGGACAATATCCATATTAGACTTTTCGATGGTTTGCTCAATCCTTAAAATATCTGCAGCAGTAACCTTCTCGTAATATACGCCTCTAATCTTGCAAATATCTTCTACGCGCGGATCATCAGGAATAAGAAAAGAGCCACCACGATAGTTCAGAAGCCATTTTGAGTCTAAACCATTTTCTAAAGCGGCATAAGTAACGCCATATGCCTTTAAATGGTCTGTTTGAGAAAAGTCCATAGGGATAAGAATCTCCCCGGAAAGAGGAGTAATAAACAATATCAAATAAACAATAATAAATAAAAATTTCTTCATGATCCCTCTCAAATAAACTCACTCAGAATAGAATTTGAAACAAATAACGCTTTTCGAGATAATTTAAGTTTATCATTT
>JBNGDW010000009.1:0-27969 GCA_049975325.1 Cloacimonadia bacterium
GCTTAAGACAGATATATTAGAAAAGATCCTGTCTGATATTATCAATAAAAAACATAAAGTTATAACCCTTGATTCGATTCAAGAAGAGGTTGCAAAAGCATTTAAGATTGGAAAAAATCAAATAAAAGAGCCTACAAGGAAAAAAGAAATTGCCTTCCCAAGACAGGTGGCAATGTATCTCTCTACCAAACTGATTCCTAACACCCCTCTCCTTGAAATAGCCAACCACTACAATAAAAAAGACCATACAACAATTATCCACGCCAAAAAAGTAGTTTCAAATAAAATAAAAGAAAACGAAAACCTTAGAACAAAAATTGATGAAATTATCAAAAATATAAAAGATGAAAAGTAAAATATGTAGTTCCCAATCCCATCCGCCAACTGGCAGATTCACTAACACAGTGCATTGCCCGCCAGGTGACGGATCGTCCGCCAGGTGGCGGAAAGTTATTCACTCCTCTGTGTATACCTGTAAATATCCACCTTTTTTATTTAAAAAATTCGGCTAAAATCAACTAAGATGTGAATATGAAAAAGTTATCCCCAAAAATATTCATTCCCAAAAATAGCAAGTATACATTCTTTTTTGCTCTTCTCCACAATTTCACACAGCCTATTACTTATTCTAAATTTAAAAAACTAAATAAAATTAGTAGTATAAGGAAAAAAACATGAAAAGTATACCCAGCCGCATAATCATCATTTTTCTCATAATTAGTACCTTCTTCGTTCTATCCTGTTCTGATGATAAGATTACAGGCTCCCATAATATTCCCGATGTAGCTGATACCACTGTTTATAACGCTGTAAAATTTGACTCGGTACATACGCTAGATATTGCAAACTACCCCAATAATACAAAACTCGTCATAGGAAATTTTAACAACACTATCGCAAAGGCTCTTTTAAAATTTCGCAGTCTTCCTGATACAACATGGTTGGACACTGTACAATTGCAAGATTGTAAGATTGAGCTTAAAAAAGATACCCTATATAGTGATGAAAGTTTTGATCTCGAGGCATACAGGCTCAATGAAAATTGGGATGAAAATACCGTTACCGCAGACTCTTTATTAAACGGAGAAACAGAATTGCTTGCAACTTTCTATATTGAAGATTCTATAGTAACGATCGATATTGATACTACTCTGGTAAGAGACTGGATAGTAGAGGACACATTGAATTTTGGACTCATAATTGTGCCTGCTGAAAATTGTAATGAAAATTTTGTAGAATTCTATTCTTCTGAATCTAACTTTTCCCCTTCTATGAAAATAACATATATGGATAGCTCAGGAAATTCGGATACTCTTTCTATACATGCTACTGATGATACTTTTATAAGCGCCTGGAATCAGAGTCCACCTTTTGACACACCCGTTATAGCAAATTTGCCACCTACTGAAATGGTTGTTAAAATTGAATTAACTCCAGATTCACTTAAGCTAACCGAGGCAGAATTTCAAATGATTGTCATAAACAGAGCAGAAATTATCATAGATAGAGACTGTATTTCTACATACTATTTTTCTGATGATAGAATAGGAATAATTCCATATAGTATCATAGACACAACTGAATTTTCCATTGAGTATATTTCTGGTTGTGAAACTACTCATTATTATGCGAATAGAGATTCTCTCTTTATTGATATTTCTGGCATCCTACAGGGATATACAAGAGGAGAAATAGAAGGGTTGCAGATCGCAGTAAGATTTACCACTTTTAATAAGGACTTTTCTTTTATAGAATTTGCCGACACGACAACACCTAAACTAAAAATTATCTATACATCCCCCATTTTGGCAGATAAACAGAAGGGAACTAAATTATGAATAAAAAATTGATTCTTTTAGTAGTCTTGATTTTATTTTCTCTTCCCTGCTTTTCAGACTCTATATTTTCAGGAATCGGCCTTTTGGAAGAAAACTTTGGTTCAGATACTTTCTCTTCAGGAATGGGTGAGACAGGGATTGCTTCTATATTCAGAAAAAATTTTTCAACTGCAAACCCTGCACTCATCGCCACAGTACAGAATGTCAGCTTTTCTACCAGTTTAATACTTGGTTATAATTATATTCATGATGAAGCAGATAGGACTGCTACTCGTAGCCTTGGATATTTTCCCTATTTTAATCTTATCGTTCCTGTATCGCAAAATGACTTTTTAGGACTAAAATTTAGTGAAAAGCTCTCTTCTGGACTCGAGTCTTCGGAAGAATACAACATTCCTGATATTGGATTGGTCAATGGATATGACGAGATCAAAGGCTCTCTAAGCCTATTAGGTTTTACTTATGCTCGTTCAATTAAAGATGTTTTAGTTGGCGGCTCAATTAATTATTATTTCGGGAATGAGGATGAAGAGCTTGAGATAATGTTTCAGCCGAGCCTTCTAGATGGCTATTCAGAAATAAGAGAAAAGCAATATCACGGAATCAATTTTTCTCTTGGGACGGCAATACCATTCGGTAATTTTTCTTTTGGGGGCTTCTATTCCCACAAGATAAATATGGAACTTAATGAAGATTACACGATAACATATCCGGATAATCCAGAATTTAATTTTAAAGAATCAGAGGAGATGGATATTGACTTTCCAGGAGAGATCGGGATTGGGATAGGTTTTCAGCCGAATGATTTGTTTTATTTTGAAGGCAACTATAGATATACATTTTGGGAAAGTTCTGAATATTCTGAATCCGCCAACTGGCGGACTGATGCATGGTTTGCATCTCTGGGCGCTTCTTACATTCCAGAGCACGGCACTAGAATGATTCCCCTACGGGTAGGTGCTTACTATAAAAAGCTCCCCTGCAAAATCAATGGCAGTTTTATTGACGAAAAAGCAGTATCGTTTGGATGCGATGTACCAGTAAAAGGCGGTAATATAGGGCTTGCATTAGCATGGGGCACAAGAGGAGATAGAGATAAGCATGGTGGCAATGACGAATTTCTGAAACTTTCTATCGGCTTTTCCTCAATTGATAGATGGCGTAATCCTCAGAAATTTAAAAAAGATAAAGAAATCCCAGAATTAGACCCAAAATATAAAAAGTTTTGGGAGGCACAGTAAAATAATGGGCATTAGATCAGACTAACGCCAGGTTCTTGATATATTGTTAAGATAAAGCCAATGAGTAAAATAGGAATTCAGAATAATTGTGGACATAGCGTAGGCCCTAGCGATGCAGGGGCAATCTTGAATTCTGTCTTCCAAAATAAAATTTAAAGGAGCTATGGATGGCAAAGAGAAACAGATTTATGGGCTGGCTAACAAACGATGTTGCTATTGATTTGGGGACCGTAAATACGCTTGTTTATATTAAAGGGAGAGAAGTTGTCATAGATGAACCATCAGTGGTAGCGCTTGAGAGAGGTACAAACAAGGTTGTGGCAGTCGGCAAAAAGGCAAAAGAAATGCTCGGCAAAACCCCTGAACAAATTGTTGCTATTCGCCCTATGGCAGATGGGGTTATAGCAAATTTTGAAGTTGCTGAAATGATGTTAAAGGATTTTATCCTTCGCTCTCAACAGCGAAGGTTCTTGCTTAGGCCAAGAGTAATCGTTGCCGTGCCTTCGGGTATAACAGAGGTTGAAAAAAGAGCCGTGAAAGACTCTGCCGAACGTGCCGGAGCAAGAAAAGTATATCTTGTGTCAGAACCGCTCGCAGCAGCTATAGGAGTTGATTTGCCAGTTCACGAGCCTTCAGGAAATATGATTATAGATATTGGGGGTGGTACGACAGAAATCGCCATAATATCATTGTCGCATATAGTTGATCATCAATCTATCCGTATAGGTGGGGATGAAATGGATCAAGCAATCATCTCATATATGCGGAAAAAACACAATCTCTTCATAGGTGAACAGACTGCTGAAAAGGTAAAAATAGAAATAGGCTCTGCTTATCCCTTGGCTCTGGAAGAAGAAAAAACAATGGAGATCCGAGGCAGAGACCTGATATCTGGATACCCTGTATCAAGAAGGATATCTTCGCGAGAAATCAGGGAAGCACTCGCTGATACTGTAAAAGAAATAATAGAAGAAATAAAAAAACTCTTTGAAAAAACAGAGCCAGAACTAGCAGCTGATATTGCAGATAAAGGTGTCGTATTGACCGGTGGAGCCTCCCAACTAAAAAGGTTGGATAAAAGAATCAGTGAAGAAATTAACCTACCTGTCTTCCTTGTCGAAAATCCTCTTTTGAGCGTTGTCCTGGGCAGTGGGAAAATTCTGGAAAATCTGGAAGAATACCAAAAGGTGCTCCTGCCGGATTGATAAATGAAAAGAGCTAAAAATGTCCTCTTCATAATTTTTCTTGTTTTTTCGATTGCCCTTATGTATGGTGGTGAAGAAGCAAGAGTGAAAAAATCACAATTTATAGGGAATTATTTTTTCTTACCTTATACCGCAAGTATTTTATATATTGAGAATTTATCCTCTTTAACAGAGGAAAATCAAAGACTGAATGAACTGGTTTTACAACTTCAGTATGAGAATATAAGATATAAAGAAGCAAAGCAAAGTAGAGATAGAGCCCTCCAGCTTGTTGACAAATTGCAGGAATATGAATTTACACAAGAAGATGTTAAGGTGGCAAGAGTTATTGGCACGACCACTTTTGTAAACTATGAGAATCTTCTGATTAGCCTGGGCATCCAGGAAGGAATAACACCAGATTTGCCTATAATAGCTGAAGATGGACTGGTTGGCAAGCTAGTTTCAGCATATCCTTCATATTCCGTTGTGCAAAGTTTTCGTAATAGATATTTTCGTATGGGCGCAGTAGATGCAAGAAGCCGTGTTCAAGGTATAGTGGAAACCGACGCTCTCGGTAAAGTGTTTTTCACCAAAATAAAAGTTGGAGCAGATCTGATGATTGGGGACACGATAGAAACATCCAACCTAAGTTCAATTTTCCCTGCCGGGATACCATTTGGTGAAATTACAAGTATTGAGCAAACAAGCAATGAACTATTTGTCAAAGCAGAGATAAGGCCATTTGTAGAACTTTCCCAATTAGAATATGTGGCAATTGTAGTAAAAAAATGATAAAAAATGCTTCAGAACGCGTTGTTGATGGAAGAGTTTTTATCCGCCTGCCCCTTAAAACAAAAATCCTCACCCAAAATGATGATATGATAGATATTGTAAGAAGTTATACAAAAAATGTTCTTCTCCCTGGTGATATTATTGTACTAAGTGAAAGTCCAGTCGCAATTACCCAGGGACGCGCAATCCCTGAAGATGAGATACGGGTTGGGCTATTAGCAAAAATTCTCTGGCGTGGGGTGCGAAAGGTTAACTATGGAGTAGGGCTACGCTCCCCCACAAGTATGCAGTGTGCTATTGATGAAGTGGGGCATCTGCGGATAATAATTGCTGCTTGCCTGGGTGTGTGCGGGAAAATTTTTGGCAAAAGAGGATGGTTTTATAAAATTGCAGGTAAACAAGCCGCTCTTATAGATGCAGCCCATACCTCTCCTGTTCCACCTTATGACAAGACAGTGATAAAAGGACCAGTAAACCCTGATGGGTTATGTAAAAAGGTAAAAGAAGTTACAGGTAATGAGGCAGCAATTATGGATATAAATAATATCGGTGGCTCCTGGGTCATTGGTAAAACAAATGGTATAGATGCGGAGTTGCTGGAAGAAATTATGGCAGATAATCCACAAGGACAGCAACTTGAACTTACCCCTATCTGTCTGGTAAGAGAGAAAAAATGATTCGCTTGATCATTATCTCAATCTTAATGATTTATGTGCAATACTTTGTTTCGCCACATCTGGGTATTTGGGAAACCGTCCCAAACCTTCTTTTACCAGTTATAATGTATTTTAGTGTGACCCGAAGCACCGTGACAGGTCTTGTTCTGGCTTTTATTCTAGGGCTTATTTTAGATTTGAATTCGCCTGCCAACTTTGGCTTCTCCCCATTTCTTTTTGTAATCATTGCCTATATATTGAGTGAACTTAAAACAAAGATAAATATGGAGCAAAAAATATTTGTTGCACTCACTCTTTTCCTTTCTCATCTCTTCTACTTCTTTTTCTACAATCTGTTCCCACTTTTCTCTGCTGGTAATTTTGGTTTGCCTTTTTCTAAAATATTATTCCTTACTCTTTATAATTCTTGCTACTCAGCGGTTGCTATTTTAATTATATCTTTATTAGATAGGATGGAAGTTAGAGTAAAAAAAGCAGGATGATCAATAGAAAGATTTATAAAGAAAATTATTTTTTGGGTATTATTGCTATATTATTTGGATTACTTTTCGTTGCTCTCTTTAAAATCCAGGTGATTGATGGGCGTACATATAGTGAAATTGCGGAAAAAAATTACTTCCGTGTAGCAAAAAAACCTGCCAGAAGGGGCATTATTTATGATAGAAATCTCCAACCTTTGGTTGAGAATATCCCCTCTTTTGCAGTATATCTTGATATGACAAAACTACAGGATAGGGTGGAGCTTGCAGCGTTTCTAAGCCAAAATCTTCCTCTCACAAAAGATGAAATTCTTGATATCATCTATAAGAATCGGTTCAGAAAGTTTGCTCCAGTATTGCTCGACGAGGATGTTGAATTAGCAACAGCGATAAAACTTGAGGAAAATCATAATAAATTTCCTGAAATTATCGTGCAAGCAGAAAGTAGGCGGCATTATCTTGATAATAGTCATTTTTTGGGATATGTTGGGAAAATATCGCAAGACGAGTACGAGAGTTTGAAAAATCAGGGGTATGATAGAATGGATTATATTGGGAAAGTAGGGTTAGAAGGGTATTACGAAAATTCGCTTAAGGGAGAGGAAGGGTATGATGTTGTCCAGGTAGACGCTTTGGGGAACAATCTTGGGCTGGCAAAAGGAGACCTCTCCAGAAATCCGCGGCCTGGCAAAGATCTCGTGCTGACCGTTGATATAGAGTTACAGCATGAACTCGAGAGGCTACTCCCAGCTGATTCTGCTTGTGCAGGAATTGTAATGGATTGCAGGACAGGAGGAATTTTGGCAGCTGTCAGTACGCCTCCATATAATCCGAATAAATTTGTCTCTGGGATGGAATCTACCTATTGGAATGAACTCCTTACAGATAGACACAAGCCACTTTTAATTAAATATTCACAGGCTACATATCCACCTGGCTCTACATTTAAATTGGCTGTCTCCTCATATATTCTCGAAAAAAAGCTTGTAGACCCTGATGAAGTACTTGTAGATTGCAAAGGTGGTATAGAGTATGGAGGAAAGTTTTTCGGATGCTGGAAAAAACATGGAAAAGTGAATCTTCTCGATGCAATTAGGGAGTCCTGCAATTCATATTTTTTTACAATTGGCAAGACAATAAATCTGAATGATTTTTCTTCCTTTATAGACTCTTGTGAACTTACCTCCAAAACAGGTATAGACCTTGCTGGCGGGGAGCGGGGTGGGTTCTTTCCAACATCTTCCTGGTATGATGAAAACTATGGCAGGTTTGGCTGGACAAGAGGACACCTGCTGAATCTGATGATAGGGCAGGGAGAAGTCCTGGTAACACCTCTTGCACTGACAAGATTTTATGCCGCGATTGCAAATGATGGGGCCCTGGTTCAACCCCATTTTGCTGATTATTTTATTGTAGATGGAAGTCAGGAAAGGCTTTCATTCCCCCCAAGCTATATTCCTATAAAGCCAGAAACATGTGCGTTTCTCCGGCACGCCCTTGATGCTGCAGTTAATGATCCTGGGCGTACTGGCGGTTTAGCCCGAATAGAAGGAGTCCGTGTTGGCGGGAAAACAGGTACTGCCGAAACTTATCAAGGAGATACGCATGCCTGGTTTGCTGCTATCGCCCCAATTGACAACCCTGAAATAGTCGTAGTCGTGTTTATTGAAAACGGTGGCTCTGGCGCAGATACTCCTGCTCTTATTACAGGACAAATCTTAGCACATTATTTTGGAACTAATCCCATACTCGCCTATTGAGCGAAATTAAGTCTAAATTTAGGAGGTATTATGAAAATAAGAAATCCGGCAGTGGCTGGACAGTTCTATCCGGCATATCCTGCTAAATTGAAAAATGATATCGAAGAATATCTGAATAATGCGGAGTTGAAAAAAGATTATACCAATGTATTTGCCTTAATCTCTCCCCATGCAGGCTATATCTTCTCTGGCCAGACTGCCGCTTATGGGTACAAAACAATCTATGGGAAGCACTATGATACTGTGGTTGTGCTGGCACCGTCTCATCATATAGTGGAGTGTGCTGTAGCCGTATGTGACTACGATTATTATCAGACTCCTCTGGGGAATATCCCTGTAGAAAAGGATATTGTAAACGAGTTGGTAAAATACGCTCCGATTGATTACTCCGAAGCAACTCACAAAATGGAACATTCTCTTGAAGTCCAGCTTCCATTTTTGCAAACTGTGCTCTCTGATTTTTCCCTTGTGCCAATTGTTATTGCATATCAATCCCTTTCCACAGCACAAAGGCTTTCAGAAATTCTGTATGATTTATTCGAGAGTAGTGATAAAGATATTCTTTTTGTCTTAAGCTCAGATTTATCTCACTATCATGATGCTAAAACAGCAGAAGGACTTGATAAAAGGCTTATAAATGGGGTAGAGAAAATGAATGTCCGATTATTGGATGAGCTTATTCGAACCGGATCCGCAGAAGCCTGTGGTTTTGCCTGTATTGAGACAGGTATGCTACTTGCCGAAAAGTTTAATCATCAGAATGTTGATATCTTTAACTACACCCATTCTGGAATGGTTATAGGTGACTATTCACAGGTGGTTGGCTACCTTTCAGCAGTTTTCTATCGATAAGGTGGAACAATGGAAAGAGAGGGAAGCGTTAATTTAGGATTAGATAAGAATCAGCAGCAATTTCTTCTCGCAGTGGCTAAGGAGGCTATATACGCAAAATTATTAGGCAATTCTCTGCCTAAGTATAATCTTAATGATACTCTCTTAAATGAGAAGCGAGGAGCATTTGTCACCCTTCATAAACCGGGGAGATTGCGTGGATGTATTGGCTATATAGTTGGAATTGCGCCACTGGTTGAGACTGTGCAGCAGATGGCAATCGCAGCTGCGTTTGAAGATCCCCGTTTCCCACCGATTCAGTTGGAAGAGTTTGAGCATCTTAATATAGAAATTTCTGTTTTGACTCCTTTAAAGCGAGTAAAAGAGATCAGGGAGATCAAAATCGGTCGAGATGGACTCCTTATTAGGAAGGGGTTTTATCAGGGACTTCTGCTTCCTCAGGTTGCCGAAGAGGAAGGTTGGGATATAGAGACATTTTTGCAGCATACTTGTCTAAAAGCAGGACTTTCGCCTGATTCATGGAAAGAGGCAGATACAGTTATTGAAAGGTTTTCTGCTCAGATATTTGATGCAGATGTGCCGAAAATTCTTGACAAAGATAAGGTACTTGCTAAATTTAACAATAGGAATTGAGTAAGCGGGAATAGCTCAGAGGTAGAGCCCTACCTTGCCAAGGTAGTTGTCGCGGGTTCGAATCCCGTTTCCCGCTCCATTTTTGGCGGCATAGCCAAGTGGCTAAGGCAAGGGTCTGCAAAATCCTTATTCCCCGGTTCAAGTCCGGGTGCCGCCTCCATATTTTTTGCCAGAGTGGCGGAATAGGTAGACGCATCGGACTTAAAATCCGATGTCCCGTTAGGGACGTGCCGGTTCAAGTCCGGCCTCTGGTACCATTTTGAAAGAAATTATCTATTCATAAAAATGTTCGCCTTAGAATAGTTTCTGCTCACTTTCAACACTTCTTACAAAGGGGCTTCGATTCATATTTAGCAATAACATTTATTCAGAAAATACCAGCGCATACCCCTATATACCCACCCACAAGTACATCGCTTAGATAATGCTCATTCAGGATTAGTCTGCTTGCGGAGAGAAGAATAGCCAAATCTATCCAGACTGCTTTATATTTTGGTTTCATCTTCGAAAGTACGGTCATAAAAGCGAAACTTGGAGCAGCATGGGCAGATGGGAAGGACATCTTAGCATAAGCGCACGAAAAAAAACCGAATCCATATAATCCTTCGGTAAATAGTAATTCTGGCCTATATCTACCAAACAAAAATTTAAGTATGTGTGCACCTATCCATGCTGAAAATATGGCTATAGCAAAAAGAAAAGAGGGTGAACCGATAATCTTTTGTTCTCCTTTTCGCCATTTTCTTCCCAAATTTAATATACATAAAGCCACGATGATCCAGATGATAATAATGCTATGAGTTATTACTGTGAAAATATTTACTACTGGCAAAGGGGCAGAAGCAAGAAGATAAGCAAGAGGCTTATCAATGAAAAGCAGGGAGACAACACTTGCTATTATTGTTCCGATTGTTATAGGAAGAAGTTTATGCAAGCCGTGACACATCTATTCTTTAAAGTTAAATTTTAGAATTTTTTGGGGTGCAGTAATCCCCGTAAATCTGTCCATAGGGCAAGCAAAAGAACATGGCGGAAGGAAAACAGAGGAAAGATGAGACGGGGAGAATGGGAGAAAGGGTGACAGGGAGACTGGGAGACAGGGAGAAATGGGGAAAAGGAGAAAAGGAAACGGGAAACATGGAACAATTCTCCGCCAGCTGGCGGATATTTCACTGGGTTTTACCTTTTATTTTTTCATTATTCATTTTTCATTGCTTCTTCGCTTCTTCTTCGTGCTCTTTGTGTTAAAAGAAATCGGTGCTTGTGATTTACTTCACAATCTCTATAGATTCGATTACGACATCTTCTTTAGGCCAATCTTTTAGTCCTGTCTTTGGGTTTACACCTGTGGGTACTTTTTTGATTTTATTTACTACATCCATTCCCTCAACAACTTTGCCAAAGACAGCATATCCATATCCAGCAGGTGTATTATTCCGATGGTCCAGATAAATGTTGTCATTTACATTTATAAAGAATTGTGTGGTTGCAGAGTGGATTTGATTGGTACGAGCCATTGCTATGGTTCCGGTTAGATTACCCAGTCCATTTCCGGCTTCATTTTTTATTGGGGGACGGGTCGGTTTTTTCATCTCATAATTCTGATCAAAACCACCACCTTGAATCATAAAGCCATCTATCACTCTATGGAAGAGCAGACTATCATAAAAGCCTTCGCTCACATACATAAGGAAATTCTCAACAGTGATAGGTGCTTTGTCTGGGTAGAGTTTAACTGTAATGTCGCCATAATTTGTATGAATTACTACCAGGTTTTGGATTTGCTCCCCTTCCTTTCCTGTGGTATCAGCCGCTTCATCAATTTTACTTATCTCCCCTTGTATGCCAGCCTGGGCTAGCTCTCCGCCTGAGACAAGACTGGCAAAAAGGAGTATTATCATACTGCAAAGGCATAAAGCTTTGATTGATATTTGGGCATTTCTACTTTTCATATTCTACCTCCGTATTTAATTAAATTTTCATACATTCTGGTTTGGGACGAGATAAAAAGTCAACCTTTTATCAAGCGGAAGGTAGCAGAGGAGAAAAGATGACTGGGGGACGGGGAGGCTGGGAGACCGGGTGATAGGGGGACGAGGAGAAATGGTGACTGGGAGAAACGGAGGACGGAAGACGGAGGAGAAGAAACAGGAGACAATTCTCCGCCAGCTGGCGGATTCCAAATATCAAATAACAAACAAATTCTAATGTCTAAAATTCTAACCAGCTTTTGGAGTGCAAAATCCGTGATTTTGCATGCAACAACACGGTTATTGCGCTCCATAGGTTCTGCCATTAAATAGGACTTGTTTTTTTAACCACAAATTAACACTAATCCTTTTTTTAATTCTATTATTTTTTTCAATCGTTTAATTCTTCATTATTCATTGCTTTTTGCTTTGTCTTTCATCTTTCATTTGGCTAAATTTTTCTCTATTTCCTGCTTGGCAATAGCGTCACATTCTTCATTTTCTGGCTGGCCTTCGTGACCTTTTATCCAGTGCCAGTGCACATTATGTTTTCTACAAAGTGCATCAAGTGTCTTCCATAAAGCCTGATTTTTGACTGGTTTCTTCTGGCTATTTTTCCAACTCCGCTCTTTCCATCTTTGAAGCCATTCCATGATTCCTCTTTTTACATATTGAGAATCAGTATAGATATTTACTTCGCATGGTTCTTTTAGCTGTTGTAAAGATTTGATCGCGGCTGTCAATTCCATAATATTATTGGTGGCATGCTCAAGATATCCAGAGATAATCTTCTTTTTATCTTTGTATTTCAAAATTGCAGCCCATCCACCGGGACCAGGATTGCCTTTGCAAGCCCCATCACAAAAGATACAAACCTTTTTCATACTTTTGTGTCCTACGACACTTTTATAGAACCTTGCCTATTATTTTTTACGAATTATCTTGCCTTCAGCCACGACGAGTAAGGGGAAAGCGGCGAGTTCCAAGGGGTGTCTATCCCATACCACGAGGCTTGCCAGCTTCCCAGGTTCAATTGTGCCCAATATGCTGTCTATTCCCAAAATCTTGGCATTCTTATGGGTTATCAGGGAGATTGATGCATTATCGTTCATGCCTTGTATTAAGAAGAATTTTAAAGTATCTCGTATTGCCATAGAATGGATTACAGGATGGTCAGTCATCAAACCGAAAAATGCACAAGACTGCATCAGCAGCGCAGCATTTTGATAATATGCATGTTTTAGTTCCACTTTATATCCAAGGGAACCGAGAGGGCCATAAACAACAGGGATATTGTGCTCTCCCAACTCATCAAAAATTTCTTTATGAAAAACATCACCGGTATGATCAGCAGTTGCATTCAGATGATATTTTTTCATCAATTCTATGAGGTAAAGGATATCATCTTCTTTGTGGACATGCACTTTAACAGTTTTTGGCCCTAGCAGCAAGTCTGAGATTGCTTGTTCTTCGGGGCTTAGCGACAACTCATATTCTCTTTCAATGAGTTTTTGCTCGGAGTAATAGTCCGGCTCTGTGATTTTTTTCTCTTTTGCCTTCTGGGCGAGGTGGTTTAGTTTTTTTTCTTTCTCAAGTTTTGCCTTTTCTCTTTTTTGCAAAACTTCATCGAATTTTTTTTCTAGAAGGGCATAAATACCCATTCTGGTATTTGGTCGAGCTCCTTTCCAGGCCACCGTTGAGCGAGGATTAAACCCTAAAGCCATTTTATAACCATAATCTTTTATTAGTGCTTCTTTTCGATTTCTTGCGAAATTCCGTATAACTCTTGCCTTGCCGCCGATCAGATTTCCGCTACCAGGGACTACACAGCTGTATAGCACCCCAAAGTCCACTGTATCTTGAAATGCCCGGTCATCAAAGTAAATACTGTTAAGGGGATCGTTTAAGGGTAGAATCTGATCTAAAATATCATTTGCCTCAGATTCAGTAGAAGGTTCTCCTTCTCTATCCATGCCAATGTGTGAATGCGCATCAATAAAAGCAGGTGTGACCACACCCTCATAATCAGCCTTGCCTATTGCTGGGCTAACATCTACAATCTTATCCCCTTCAATAACAACCATCTTATCTGCTTGTTTCTTCTCTCCATCAAATAATGTCGTTGCTTTGATTTTGAGGGATTGTTTTTCACTCATTATTGAACTCCTTACTTAGAAAGTATTATTATGGTTTTTGGGGAACTAGAGCAAACTACCCTTTGAAAATATTATTGAAGATATGCTTATTCCTGCTACTAAGAGAAAAATTACTCCTGCTACAGAAATTAGCAATAAAATACCTTGGATTGTAAAATAGACACGGATTTTTGCCATCATTTCAACTAATGCAGTAGGATTGTTGCGTATCGTTGCCTCATCAATTTTATTCCCAGCTTGTAAAAGAAGAATGCCCATCCATATAGGTATCCAGGCGACAAGTATGCCGACAATTGTAAGCGCATAAAGGATACCTATGATGATTGTTATTACGCCAAGAAATTTCATCCATCCCTTGGCGTTTCTACCCTCGATAGCAATTTGGTTGACAATACTATCAGTACTTATTCCATTCATTTTCCCTCCCTCTTAAGGAATTTTATAAAATAAGGGAAATTTATGATTTAAATGTCAAGAAAAATAAGAAGGGGCTCGATATAAAGAAAATGGCTTGAAGAAATGGAGATTATTTGCTTGAAAGAAAATGGAAATAACTTTCGCAATGAATCAACTGTCTGATGGAATCTATAAAATAAAATATAAAAATAAGCCCCCAACAGATGGGCATCTATAGGCAATTTTGATAAATCTTGACAAGATGACTTATTAAATAAAATTATGTACTATATTTGATATAATTTTCTAAAAGAGAATGAGATATGACAAGGAAAAAGGTATGGCAATTTCTTGTAACTAACGCAGATTCGCCGGAAGTGAAAAGTTTTAGCTATTCGCATCGGACCGTAATGGTAGTGCTGATCGTAATAATAATTTTGCTTCTTGCTAGCGGCGCTATTGCGGTTTTATTTTTTACAAATGAAGTTGATAGAAACGAGCTACAAAAACTGCGAGTGCATAATGTAAAGTTAAATTCAGAAATAGAGGAAATAGATTCTATGCTCGATTCTATCCAGATGAAACTTGATGAGTTAGAAGAAAAAGAGAAGAAGATGCGAGAGCTGAATAGCATGCGTCCAATTGATGAGCAAATTAGGCAAATGGGCGTAGGGGGCATTCAGTTTGTTGATTCCACATTTTATTACATAGATACCACCTTGTTTAAGTTACACAACGCGGTTCTGAATAAGCTGGAGATGATAAGCCGACGAGTAGATTTTGAATTGCAGAATTACGAAGAAGTTATAGAATATCTCGAAGTAAAAAATCTAGTTTTTCAGCATACTCCATCAATCTGGCCTGCTCCAGGGAATATAACAGAACAGTATGGGTACCGAATGCATCCGATAAAAAAATATTATCATTTTCACCATGGTATTGATATTGCGAATAGACTCGGTACACCTGTTTATGCCACGGCAAATGGGAGAGTGGTAGAGATTGGTTATGACCGAGATTATGGGCAATATATTCTTATTGATCATGGGTACGGCTATAATACATTTTATGCACATTTAAGTAAAATATATGTTCATCGGAATGAATCTGTAACAAAGTATCAGATAATTGCGGAAATAGGAAATTCTGGCAGTTCCACCGGACCTCATTTGCACTATGAAGTGCGGAGATATGGGAGAAGCACAAATCCTATACCTTATCTTGATAAGAAAAAGTCTACTTTTGTGTTAGATAACAGCCACTATAATTTAGTCAGGCGAAATGGGGGCTTTAAGGAAGAAATATAAAGGTAATAGGTATGAAATTGAAATATGACCAAGATAGGGGCCTTTTTGCTCCTCAGGAAGAATTAGAAATCAAAACATCTTTTTCCAAAGAAAATACTGCAACCCTGTATCTCGGAGATTGTCTTGATTTTTTGAGTCAAATTCCTGATAGGTCTATTCAACTAATCGTTACTTCGCCACCATACAATATCGGTAAAGAATACGAAACAAGATTGGATATTAAAGAATATATTTTTCAGCAAAGCCAAGTAATTGATGAATGTATAAGAGTGCTTAAAGATGAAGGAAGTATTTGCTGGGAAGTTGGTAATTATGTTGACAACGGTGAAATTATTCCCCTGGACATATTACTTTATAATCATTTCAAAAATCATGGCTTACAACTTAGAAACCGCATTGTTTGGCACTTTGGTCATGGACTTCACTGTTCAAAGCGTTTCTCTGGTCGATATGAAACTATTCTTTGGTTTACAAAGAGCGATAACTACATTTTTAATTTAGATGCAGTACGCTTTCCTCAGAAATATCCGGGCAAAAAACATTTCAAAGGGCCAAATGTTGGAAAATATTCCAGTAACCCCAAAGGTAAAAACCCTTCAGATGTTTGGGATATTCCTAATGTAAAAAGCAATCATATAGAGAAAACATGTCACCCCTGTCAATTTCCAGTTGCACTTGTTCAAAGATTGGTTCTTTCTCTTTCAAATGAGCAAGATATTGTTATTGATCCATTTTTGGGAGTAGGTTCAACTGCTGTTGCAGGAATAATAAATAAAAGAAAAGTTGCAGGTTCGGAAATAGTTAAGAAATATTACGAGGTGGCTTGTGAGCGAGTTAAGCTTGCTTATGAAGGTAGATTAAAAATACGGTCTGACAAACCAGTTTATGAACCGACAGGTAATTTATCATTAGCCAGAAATCCTTTTATTTCAGAAAGCAAGGAATAAGTATGAAAATAATTGAGAGACATTCTCATTTGAACGGTGAAGAATATCTTATTGTTCATCACAAGAATGTCTACAAGGAGATAACGGAGATAAGTCAATCCGTTGATGCCAACAAGTTTAGAACAAAAGCCAGTAAAGAAAAAACAATGAAAGGAAAGTTATTGTACAACCCTGATGAATTAAATCGTGAATTTAAATTTTTTTTTTAAAAAAAAGAAACTGGGAAGATGTGCGATACTCTTACTATGTCACAACTGATTTTTCAATTATGCAAGAATTGGTTACTTTGCCTTTAGAAAAGCAAAAAGAATTTCTAATCCAGAAAGGAGTGTCTTCTCCCATTTATTCTTATAAACAGACAGATTTTGTCAAAGAAAATATCGCGATAGAAGTTCAGTTCGGGAAGTATGCGTTTGTAGCCTACGATTTATTTGTAAAACATTTGCTATTCTATAGTGGTGGTGTGATAAATGTTGGTATTGAAATTTTACCGGTTAAGTCCATGCAGGCTGAGATGTCAACAGGGATCGCATATTATGAAGGGGAAGTCTATAACTTATTAAGACATGGGAAGAATAATCCACCAGTTCCCTTGCTTATAATAGGAGTTGCACCGTGAATAAAGGGAAAGCCGTCGCTTCGGACAATTTGACTACGGCCCATCCAAACCCGGCACTTGTTTTGTGGGTGATGAGCCCTTTAACCATCTTATAACACTATAAAAGAGTATTTAATAGGAGTATCTAAATTTTGCAGAAAAAAGCCTATATTTTTTGCAATAATGATTATAAGGGTTTTGAAATAACTTTTGATCTTGCAGGGATAATAATCGCCTCTGATGGGGGGGCGAATTTTCTGTGTGCCAATGGAATTATCCCTGATATCCTTATAGGAGATTGTGATTCCATTGCACCAGAGTGTTTAGCCCAATTAAAGGGCAAGACGCTTATTAAAGAATTCCCATCCAGCAAGGATAAAACAGATACAGAACTTGCCCTTGACTTTTGTCTTGAAAATGGGTATACTAATATTATGTTAATCAACGCTATTGATGGTCGGTTTTCCCACTCACTTGCAAACATATTTTTGATGGAGAAGTTCGCTCCTCAGGTATCCTTTATACATTTTCTCAATAAAGAAAATGAAATTTTCATAGTGAAAGATTATATCAATATTTTTGCCCAAAAAGATGAGCTATTTTCGTTGCTTCCCCTGACAGAATCAGTATCTGTAATTGAGACAAAAGGGCTTAAATTCACTCTTAAAAATGAAAAACTATTCAGAGAAAGCACTCGTGGGATTAGCAACTCTCCAGTAGCAGACCAGATAGAGGTAAGGATATCGAAGGGGATTTTGCTGATTATCAAGGAGAAAGGATGATAAAATGAGCGAGAAGTCTCAAGAAAAAATAAAATTTGAAGACGCTTTAAAAAGGCTTCAAGAAATTGTTGAGATACTAGAAGCGGGAAATATCGAAATTGAAAAGGCTTTAGATTACTATGAGGAGGGGATAAATTTGGTTAAAATTTGCTCTGAAAGATTAAAAAAGATAGAGAATAAGATCACTATTTTAAACGAAAAACAAGAAGAAGAAACTACAGAGTGAGATGCGAAATCAAGAGGATTTCTTTCCTGTAAGAAGGTGAGCTATGACAAAAATGATGCGGCTCAAAAAAGATGTAAAAGAGAAGCGAGAACTTGTTAATATAATTATAGACCGCTTTTTGCCAAGGAAGGATGAATATCCAAAGATTATTCATAAGGCGATGCGACACACTCTTTTTGCTGGAGGCAAGCGTATCCGTCCCTACCTTACAATCACTACCTATCAGCTTTTTGGTGGTACCGGCCAGAAAATACTGCCAGCTGCTGCTTCAATAGAGCTTGTTCATACCTATTCACTTATTCATGATGACATGCCAGATTTAGATAACGATGACTATAGGCGCGGTAAGCCTGCTCTACATAAAGAATTCGGAGAGGGGATTGCTCTGCTTGCAGGAGATGCTCTCTTTATAGAGGCTTTTAAACTACTCTTAGGTATTGATACAAAAACCAAAATAAGAGCAAAACTGGTCCAGGAACTGAGTGAGGCTACAGGATGTGAAGGTCTCGTCGCTGGACAAGTTGCAGATATAGAATCGGAAGGCAAAGATGTCGTGGAAGAGGCCATAGATTTTATCTATATGAACAAAACCGCAAAACTTATTATCACAGCCATTAGATTTGGAGCACTACTGGCAGAAGCAAGTCCAGATGACCTCGCGAGAATAACAGAGTTTGGCAAAACTATTGGTGTCTTGTTTCAACTCACCGATGATATCCTTGATATCGAAGGGAGCTTGGAAGATATAGGGAAAACCCCGGGTAAAGATGAAAAAATGAAAAAGGCAACATACCCGAGAATCTTTGGCATGGAAAAAGCAAAATCAAAAGCAGACCAATTGCTTGAACAGGCGCAGGATATCATATCTTACTATGGAGATGATGCTGAATTTTTGAAGCAAATATCCATCTATATTGCGACAAGAGAGTTTTAATGCTAAAAGTCAAGATAAGAAAGACAGTAGAATCTGCAAAGCTGCCGCAAAAAATGACTCCAAACTCATCCGGATATGACATCTTTGCCAATGTAATGGACGAGGTTACAATCCCTCCCCAGGAAGCAGCCCTTGTTTCTGCTGGGTTTTCACTGGAGATACCGCCCGGTTACGAAGCGCAGATTCGACCCAGAAGCGGCCTTGCCCTCAAAAATAAAATAAGTATCCTTAATTCACCTGGCACGATTGATTCAGATTTTCGCGGAGATGTTCAAATTATCCTGTTTAACTTTGGGGAAAAAGAATTTTTAGTTACCCCATATATGAGAATAGCCCAGATGGTCTTTACAAAAGCGGAAGAGGCTGTTTTTGAAGAGCAGGACCAATTAAATCAATCGAAGCGGAATGCAGGAGGATTTGGCCATACAGGACTCTGACCATGAAATATACAGTTGATGACCTTGAGTATAAGGGACTAAAGATTTTGCAACCCCAAAACGGGTATCGGAGCTCTGAAGATTCCCTCATCCTTCTTAACCAAATTGTAGATTCCTTAGGAAGTGATTATGAAGGAAAAGGTTTTGAGATAGGTACCGGTGCTGGTATTATTGCAATCCTTTTGGCTGCAAAGCTGCAGAATATCCATATAACTGCTTCAGAGATACAGGATTCACTTGCAGATCTTGCCCTACAAAATGTTAAGATAAATAAATTGGATTCTCGAATTACAGTTAAGAAAATGGATGCCCGAAAGGTCTCAAGAACCTTTCTCCCAGATACTTTTGACTTTGCTTTCGCTAATCCGCCATTCTATTCTCGCTATGGAGGAAGATTAAGTCCAATTATTGAAAAGCAAAACGCAAAACATGAGATATGCTGTACAATTGATGATGTGCTTTCAATTTTTACTTTTGTATTGAAACCAGCCGGACGGGCTTTTCTTATCTATCCTATGATAAGATGGAGGGAATTCCAACAGAAAATTCTCGCCTCTGCTAAATTTACATTGATTAAGACCCATTTTTTTAAAAATGTAAATGTAAAATTATCTGAAAATGAGGCCCAAATAGAACTTAATAAAACCAAGTTTGTGGCTGAACTCATCTCCCACAGTAAATACTTCACTTAAAAAATGGGCAGGGTATTACAACTATGGTCGATTCTTTATAAAAGACTTATTCCACATGTAGTCGGGATATGTCTGATTCTTCTTATTGCTATTTATGCAATTTTCGTAGTATATGCGCTTGAACAGAGGTTCTTGTATAAATTAAAAGAGCGCCTGTCCGAACTGCCAATATTTGTCTTATATTCTTCGCAAGGTATGGAAGAAGGCGTCATAGACTCGATAAAAAGTAGTCCTCTTGTAAGCAATGTGATAACTGTATCCAGTCGAGAGACTCTGCAGAGGCTGGAACAAGAATTTGCTTTGTCAGGTCTATCACAGTGGGTGAAACCGGAAAGCCTCTCTGATTATCTTATAATTTATCTTGATAGCGAGAATTATTCATCAAGCCGATTTCAAGATTTTTATTCTCATCTCTCCAGCCAGGAACATGTTACTGAGGTGTATTATAATGAAAAGGAGTTAGAACAGTGGGCAAATATCAGTGCATTTTTCAATACCTACAGACTTATACCTATGTTTTTTATATTGCTTATTTCTGGAATATTCATTTTCTTGGTTCGAAGGCTGATGAAAGTGCGCCAAATAAAATACTGGGAGACCTGGGAGAGAATGGATGTTCCCCATTTGTATAAAATTTCGCATCTTCTTATTGAGATGGGAATAGTAATAATTGTCTTGGTAATTGGGGTTGGAGTGCCAGGCCTTATCTGGCAAGAGACTTTTCTCCCAATTATCAGTGGGCTGCATTATGGATGGTATAATATTGTTGCACTTCTGCTCTTGTACTTTATCATCTCTTTATTAAATCTTATTGGTTATGGGAAAAAATCTTAAGAGTCAAGTTCCTAATTTGCTTACGCTTTTGCGCATAATAATAATTCCATTTTTTATCGGTTTTACATTAGCAGGCTCATATAAACTGGCGCTGATTCTCTTTGTAATTGCTGCTTTTACCGATACAATTGATGGGATAATTGCCAGAAGATTTGGCTATGTTTCCGGTTTCGGTAAGGTGTTTGATCCATTGGCAGATAAACTCCTCACTGCATCTGCACTTCTTCTTCTCACCTATCTGGGACTTGTTTATTGGTGGATAACTGCCTTGATACTGATTCGCGAAGTCCTCATCACCCTTCTTAGATATAATCTTACGAAGAGGGATGTCTATCTTCCAGCAAATGTATATGGGAAAATGAAAACCAATACACAATTCGGAGCAATTGTTTTCTCTTTCTTCTATATAGCATTTTTAGGTCAATCATCTGTAATAGAGTCTATCATTTTTGCAATATTTTTAGTTGCCACTATTTTAACATGGGCATCAGCCATTATATATTTTATCCAGGTACGAAGAGGAAGTTATGTATAAAAAAAGACATGTAATATGGGCACTTAGCCTGTTATGTATTATTGTGCTTGTGGGATGTGGAGGCTCTCAATCTGGCGATGCTGCCAGAAAGACAGATGTCAGTAAGCCGCGGTCGTGGGGGCAGTCGGAGTTCATTTTTACCTTTGCAGATGATTTTGTATGGGATTCTGTAGAATATGGCGTTTTAAGATCGCTTGAACGGGAATTTCTAACTACCAAAAATGAAAGATTATTCACGGTGAGACATGTCTCAATTGCTGAAATAAAAGAACATTATCGATTTGCCAATCTCCTTTTTTTCTGTGATACAAGTTCTGACGCTCCCACCTCAAAATATGTCAAAGAGATTCTTGCTACACAAGTAGCCGCATTGTCAGATTCTATGCCTTCAAAGATGCTTACAGCGACGGATTTATGGGCACAAGACCAGATAGTCGTGTTTCTCATTGGCAAAGATATGGAATCTTTGTTGAATTGTACTGCTCAACATCTTAACATTATATTCGAGGTTTTTCAAGAAAAAGAATACGAGCGGATGCATAAGACCGTATATCGCCCCGGACTTAATGATGAAGAGATAAACTACCAAAAACAGCACTATCCCTGGCATATTAAATTGCCCAAGCATTATATTGTGTTTAGGCGAGATGATGCGAATAATTTTGTCTCCTATCTTCTCAGGGTGCAGGACCATCCTGACAGATTCCTTGCTGCATACTGGGAAGAGATGTCAGAAAACAATCTAAGCAAAGAATGGCTTTGGGAAAAGCGACAGGAGATTGGGGAAACCTATTATGAAGGCGATACCTTCTCCTCAAAAGATGTAGTGCAATCAAAGACAGAATTTCTCGGCTACGATGCATTTAAACTTTCCGGGAGATGGCAGAATCCTGACTATTTTATTGGTGGAGCCTTTACAAGCTTTGCTTTCTATGAGCCTGAACAAGAAATTGCCTATCTGATTGATAATATGGTCTACTATCCCCAGGGAGAGAAGCTGCGTGCTTTAATGGGATTGGAAGTTATCAGTAAAACATTCACACCAAACTATCCTGCTGAAGATGCAAAATAGGAAAGCCTGCATAAGACTGGGTCTCATCCTTATTTTTGCTGCCTTCTCTTCCAGTCTTGATGCACAAAATGTAAAAATTAATGAGATTCTCTACGATGCTATTGGTTCTGATACCGGAAAAGAATGGATAGAGTTATATAATGCTGACACTATCTCAATAAATCTTGAAGGCTATAAAATTGAAAAAGCTGGGGATTCCTTTTCTACCTGCTTCACATTTCCAGCAGTCACTATAGAGCCTGGAGAGTTTTTGTTAATCGGAGAAGAGGAAGTAGAAAATGCGGATATGACAACCACTCTTGGGTTCTATAATAGTGTGAATCGCACAGATGGAGTAAGGATAATCTCTGCAGACGGGGATACAATTGATACAATACTTTACGGCGAACCAAATGATGATAACGGTCTACCCGGTGACGCAAACCAACCAGGAGTTTATTTTGCACCCGATGTTGAGGCAGGTTGTTCTTTAATCCGTTTTCCTGACGGATATGATACCGATAATTGCGAAAATGATTTCCTTGAATGTATTACTACAACTCCAGGATTGCCAAACAGTAATATCTCCCTCGATTCTCTAACTTTTGTTCCCACTCATCCTGATGCGACAGACAATGTGACTGTAACCCTATTTATCAAAAATTTAGCACCTGCAACTCTGTACGCGGGTATTTGCAATTATAAGATATTGATTGATGATAATCTTTTGATAGAAGGTGCTATGGAAGATACAATCCCAGCGAATGAGACCCTTGCCTATAATGTCCACTTAGGTATATTTAATCCTGGAATACATAACCTCAAAGTTAATGTCTTTCCACATGATTTTATTAGTGATTCTAATAATGTGATATTTACTTCATTCTTAGTAGGAGAGACTCCGATTGTAATAAATGAAATCATGTTTTACCCTGGCGAAGAAACCCATGGAATTGAATGGGTTGAGGTGTACAACCGTTCTGATAGCACTTTATCCCTTTTTAATTGGCATATAAGAGATGCAAACCCATCATGGAAGCCCATCATTTCTGATAAAGAGCTATCACCAGGTTCTTATGGGGTGATTGTGCGGGAAGGTGATACATTAGATATAGCTGATTACTATGGAGATAATATACTATTTTTCCAGACCGATGGATGGTCAATCCTAAATAATGATGAAGACGAAGTTTTATTAGGAGACAGCTTTTACACGGTAATTGACTCGGTTTCCTACTCTGTTGGGGAACTAGATTGCCCCAAAAATTATTCTATTGAGCGCATCAATCCTTTTGAGGATCTGCCAGATAATTGGGGCGTATCAGAGGATAGCTTGGGTGCTACTCCTGGCCGGATGAATAGCCTCACCCCAAGAGATTACGATCTTGCTGCAGCCTCTTTAACATACACCAGATCAGGGGAAAGGCTTCAACTTTTAGGGGTATGCCAAAATACAGGCTTTAATGATATCGCAGCAGCTAAGTTTTTCCTTTTCTATGATGTGAATTTCAATTATGTAATGGAAGAGAATGAAATATTAGACTCAGGCTTTTTTTCACTCCCTGTGGATGATTCTTGTGAATATACCGCTGAATGGACAATACCAACGGAGGGGTATTATCAATTTGGGTTCAAAATTGATGCTGAATTGGATATGCAGCAAGGCAACAACATCATTTTTGCAACCTATAACTCTCCTGAAAGCTTTCCCATTGCCATCAATGAGATTCAGTTCAAGCCAAAAAGTGATGAACCAGAATGGCTCGAATTATATCATAATTTTTCCTATCCACTTTCAATTGAGGGATGGAAACTTTCTGATCCAGGGGATACTATATCTTTTTCTCACACCAATATTGACTGTCAGCCTGCTGCGTATATAGTGGTGGTGCCTGACACAGCTGACACTAATTATCTTAGGGCGAAATATTCTCTGACATCGGACCTACCGCTCCATTTTCTGGTTGGGCTACCTAATCTTAATAATACCGAGGACATATTAGTTATTCAGGATAGATTTGGTACTATTTTGGACAGTATTCACTATTATGCAGATTGGAGTGAGGAGAGAGACGGGCATGCGTTAGAAAGAGTTAATCCAAACATTCCAACCAATAACCCGAACAATTGGGAATATTCTGTCCACCCTAAAGGAGCAACCCCTGGGAGACAAAACAGCATTTATATTGAAACGCTTAATCCGGAAATTTCTCTTTCCATTTCTCCCGATCCTGTCTCCCTGCGGAAAAATCATGCTGTAATATTAGAGTACAATCTGCCAGAGGTTATTTCAAAAGTAAATATAAGAATCTTTGATGTGAGGGGCAGACTTATTCGATGGCTTTCTGATCAGGAGTTTTGTGCTGCTCAGGGAGAAATTATCTGGGATTGCAAGGATGATAAGGGCGATGTTGTGCCTATAGGTATTTATATTGTCTATATGGAAGCAGTAGGCCGACAAACGAGAAAGGTCTTTCGTGAGACGGCAACAATGGTAGTTGGCGAGAAATAATATTCAAAGGGAAAACTCTCGAAATGCACGCAAGGGTTTGGTGACTTTATAGAAAATTTATCGAGAATTAATTATTGTTTAAAATAAGTTTACCAAAACAAAACTTGACATTAAATTTATCTATAGATGAGAGTGTGTTGCTTTTCCTAAAGAATGCCGGGATAGCTCAGTCGGTAGAGCAGGGGCCTGAAAAGCCCTGTGTCCGTGGTTCGATTCCGCGTCCCGGCACCAGTTGTTTTATAACAAGAATCTATGGTAACATCGGTTTGTTTATGCTATAGACCTGGCCGGTAGGCAGCTTTTATAATATGCATCACAAAATTGGCATAACACTTGGTGACCCTGCAGGCATTGGGCCTGAGATTACATTAAAACTTCTTAAATCTTATCCCCAATCAGAGAAGGTTACAATTATACTATATGGTACTTTTCCTTATGGAGCCTTCACTGAGGACCTTACGATTGTTGATACAGTTTTCGCCACAGAGAAAATCAATAGCTCGACCATCTTCTGGTTGCCAATTATGCCAGAGGCAAAGTGCAAGGCGGGAATACCTTCTGCTTTAACTGGCAAGATTGCTTATGAAACAATTAGGCGAGCAGGTGAAGATGCTTGTGCAGGCAAAATAGATGCAATTGTTACCTGCCCGGTTAGTAAGCATTATATTCAATTATCCCATCCTGAGTTTATTGGTCATACTGAGTTTTTTGCAAAACAGGCGGGGAGAGAGACTGTGGTTATGTCCTTTTTTAGCGATAGTTTGCATATCGCTCTGCTCACTACCCATATTGCCTTAAAAGATGTCCCCCGACATTTAAATATCACATCTATTGTTCGCAAAGCCCAGCTTTTTTACCAGGCGATTCAGAAATATTTGCTTATTGCTGATCCGTCTAGTGCCCTTCTTGGCTTTAATCCTCATTGTGGTGAAGAGGGGGCGTTTGGTGATGAAGAAAAGAAGGTTCTTGAGCCTGCAATTAATAAGCTTCGTCAGTGTGGCATCAAACTTGATGGACCTTTTCCGGCAGATACCTTTTTTGCAAGGAGGTATAAGGATTATGATGGTATTATCGCTACCTATCACGATCAGGGTTTGATTCCATTCAAATTACTTTCTTTTGGTAAAGGGGTAAATGTTACATTGGGACTTCCATATATTCGGACATCAGTTGATCACGGTACAGCGTTTGACATTGCTGGGAAAGGCATAGCCTCACCTCAAAGTCTGAAATGCGCTTTAGATTTTGCAATAAAGATGCTTAAATGATTTCTGAATATACTGCTTTCCCAGCGTATGGGAATATTATCGGCATTGATGAATCTGGAAGAGGACCTATTGCAGGTCCGGTAGTTGCCGCAGCTGTGATTTTACCCAAAGGTCTTGTGATTTCCGCGCTTAATGATTGTAAAAAACTTTCTGCCAGAAAACGAGAAGCTTTATATGAGGAGATAAAACTCAACGCAATTGATCATTCATGGGCAGAAGTTGATGTTCAAGAAATTGATCAAATAAATATCTTACAAGCAACTCTTCTTGCTATGCGGAAAGCCATTGAGAAATTAACAGTGAAGGGTGATTTCTACTTAGTTGACGGGAAGCAACTCCCTTTTACACCTTCAAATACTTCAATTAGTGGGGAAGCCATAGTAAAGGGTGACCAGATATTTAATTGTATTGCCGCTGCTTCTATTGTAGCGAAAGTTGTTCGGGACGAGATTATGGTTTATTATGATAAGCTCTACCCTGAATATGATTTTTTACACAACAAAGGCTATCCGACTAAGAAGCATACCGCTATAGTGAAAAGAATCGGAATCTGTCCCATTCACAGAAGAAGTTTTATGCCAATAAAAATAATCCAAGATTCCTGCTAAGCAGTCTTGTTAAAGGGGTTAGCTAAAGAAAAGGAGAATAATTTTCTAATCAGCAATTAATATTTGACAAAAAAAGCTGCATAATTGTATTTGGTATATGGCTAAAATAGATATAGAATTGGTCGCCAAGCAAAAGCTTGCTCAGAAGTTATCACCGCAGACAATTATTACTTCTAGTCTGCTTCAGAAGCCTCTTTTGGAGTTTGAGTTGGCACTTCAGCAAGAGATTCGTCGTAATCCCTTTTTGCAGGATTTGAGTGTGCAGGAAGAAGAGGAAATCCTTGAACCCGCAGAAACCTTTGCTGAGGAATCTGATGATTATGACCTTACGCAAGAGATTCAAGAAATAAATCGAATTATTAATGATATCAACGAATCGCGAAACATCCAATTTGAGGTTGAACATAAAGACGAATCCCTGCCAACAGAAGATATTGTGCCTTATGAGAGGGCAGAAGAAAGTGCTTGGGAAATATTTTATAATGAAGTGCGCGATTTGCCACTTACTTCAGAAGAGGAGCATTTGGCTGAAGCCATTGTTAACAATGTTAATCCTGATGGGTATCTGGAAATATCATTAGAGGAACTTAATACCTCTGGCATATCACCGGAACGGGCAGAAAAAGTCCATTCAATGGTGATGAATATTTATCCCAGAGGCATTGGAGCACGAAACCTTGCAGAATGTCTCCTGGCACAACTCGATGAAGAGCTAAGGGAAGATCAGATTTTGGTATCTATCATTAAAAATGATTTATCTCTCTTAGAACAACATAAATATAAGCAATTATTAAAAAAGTATAATATAGGTTCCGCAACATTACTTTATTTCAAAGAAATTATCAGTAATCTTGATCCCAGACCTGGCAGGAGAATTTCAAGTAAAATCACTCATTATATTGTACCCGATATCGTTGTGAAAGAGATAGGGGATGATTTTGAGGTACTTGTTAATGATTCGCATCTCCCGGATGTGGGGATAAATAGGCAATTTGCTCGCCTCATGCTTGATAAATGTGCCCCCAATAAGCCAGCACTAAAATATATAAAAGCAAAGATTGCCTCGGCGGAAAATTATGTTAAGGCTGTATGGATGAGAAGGGAAACTCTATATGGAATTGCCCAGGAACTTGTACAAAAACAACGCAAGTTTTTCCGCTCCGGGATTAAAGAGCTCGTGCCTATGACTTACGAAGATATTGCCAAAAAAGCAAAGTGTGATGTGTCTACTGTAAGTAGAGTAGTGCAGAATAAGTA
>JBNGDW010000010.1:0-10746 GCA_049975325.1 Cloacimonadia bacterium
GATCAAAAGGAGTGCTCAAAGAGTAGGAATGGATGTAGAGAGATACAAGGAACTTTATAAGAATCAGATAGATCGGGATATGATAAAGCAGAATATTGCAAATAATAAGGTTCTTGATAAAATTGCAGAATCAGTAAAATTTGTAAAAAATAAACAGGTGAAATAAAATGAATTTAGTACCAATTGTAATAGAGCAGAGCGGAAGGGGTGAAAGAGCTTATGATATCTATTCCAGACTGCTCAAGGATAGAATCGTATTTATCGGTTCTATAATAGATGATAATGTAGCAAATACAGTGTGTGCAGAGCTTCTTCATCTTGAGGCAGAAGCCCCCCAAAAAGACATCTATATATATATAAATTCTCCCGGAGGAATTATAACCTCTGGATTAGCGATTTATGACACTATGCAGTATATCAGATGTGATGTAAGCACAATATGTCTGGGACAGGCTGCAAGTATGGGTGCTCTGCTTCTTGCAGCCGGAACAAAAGGGAAGCGTGCTGCCCTTCCAAATTCTCGCATTATGATTCATCAACCAGCAGGAGGAGTGCAGGGACAGACAGTGGATATAGAAATTCATGCTCGTGAAATGATAAAAATACGGAAAACGATCAACGAATTACTTCATAAGCATACCGGGCAAACAATAAAGAAGATAGAAAAGGATTCTGATAGAAACTTCTTTATGGGTGCCCAGGAAGCAAAAGAATATGGCATAATCGACAGAGTAATAACAAAAAGGGATAATTATGATCGAAAAATATGATGAACTAAGATGTTCATTCTGTGGGAAAACCCGGAGCGAAGTAGGAAAACTTATCCGTGGGGTAGATGGAAATATATGTGATAATTGCATAAATATATGCTATACAATTCTTGAGAAAGAAAAACAGCAAAAGGCAGATGAGAATTTCGCCGTACCAACTCCCAGAGAAATAAAGAGTTATTTGGACAGGTATGTAATAGACCAGGAAGAGGCTAAAAAGACGATATCAGTTGCTGTTTATAATCATTATAAGCGTATCTTCAAACAAAAACTTGTAAAGGATGTAGAACTTGAAAAGAGCAATATTATTATGATCGGTCCAACCGGTACTGGGAAGACATTGATTGCTCAAACGCTTGCAAAATTTCTTAAAGTGCCTTTTGCCATTGCGGATGCAACTACACTCACTGAAGCGGGATATGTTGGTGAAGATGTTGAGAATATACTTGTAAGATTGCTTCAAGCCTCAAACTATAATATTGAACGAACCGAAAAGGGTATTGTTTATATTGATGAGATAGATAAAATTGCACGCAAATCAGAAGCCCCTTCGATTACGCGCGATGTTTCGGGAGAGGGTGTACAGCAAGCACTGCTTAAGATTCTTGAGGGAGATAAAATTAATGTGCCTCCGCGAGGTGGGCGCAAGCATCCACATCAAGAATTCGTTGAAATAGATACGCGCAATATCCTGTTTATTGTGGGCGGAGCATTTGATGGCTTAGAAAAAATTATCGAGCGAAGAATTAACAGTAGGAGTGTAGGTTTTGAGGCTGATATACTTGGACAAGATGGAAAAGATAAACGGAGTGAAATATTAGCCAAAGTTGAGCCGCAAGATCTTCTGAAGTTTGGCCTTATACCGGAGCTGATTGGTCGATTGCCAGCAATAACTACCCTCCAGGAACTGAGCAAAGAAGCCCTGATATCCATATTGACAACTCCGCAAAATGCCTTATGTAAACAATATCAAGCCCTTTTCCAGCTTGAGGATGTTGATCTGGAATTTGACGAGAATGCATTAGAAGCAATAGCTGAAATTGCACTTAAACGTGATACAGGAGCCCGTGGATTACGCGCTATTATGGAAGCAGTGATGAACGATATTATGTATCAGTTACCTGAAAAAAATGATGTCAGAAAATGTAAGATTACAAAAGAAGTGGTACTTAAAAAAGCGGAACCAGTCTTCCATAAGGACAGTCCACGAGTGAGTGCCAGAAATCAGCTAATTGCCTAATGCATAGAAAAGATTATATTATTTTATTGACATAAAAATTTCTATCTCTCAAAGCGAGTAACTTAAGGTTCCACAGTAGCTCAGTGGTAGAGCAGGTGGCTGTTAACCACTTGGCCGGGGGTTCGAATCCCTCCTGTGGAGCCATTTTTTTGAGAATATTAAAATGAAATATTATACTTATGTGCTTTACTCACAGAAATATGACAAAATTTATATTGGCTTTACCAATAATTTAATGAGAAGGTTACACTTTCATAATCAAGGGATCAAAGGCTGGACTGCGAAATTTATTCCATGGGAATTAGTTTATCATGAAGAATTTGAAACAAAAGCAGAAGCGATGAAACGGGAGCAAGAACTTAAATCTTACCAGGGCCGGAAATTTATTCACGAGGAAGTTCTTTCTCAACGGTAGATGCAGGTGACTGTTATCCGCCGGCTGGCGGACGGGGTTCGAATCCCTCCTGTGGAGCCATTTTTTACTGCTTTGAATACCTTCCAGCCTTAACTTCATAAATTTATGATATCAGAAAGATCACAAAAATTCCACCATGACTAAAAGGGGAGTGTATATAAATTATTTGACATAAATGAATAATGTGCGATATGCTTATTTGTTAGTAAAAGCAAGATTTGACTTTTAACCTGTAAATTTTATTATTTGAGAAACTTGAATTAGCCAGATTGTATGTATTGATAATAAGATAAGCTCGATATTTTATAAAGAAAGGATAATGTAAATTGCTGTTTAATAGAATCACTTTAAATAAAAATGTTGAAGAACCTGCGGTACGAGCAAGACTCGCCCGGCTTGAAGGCTGGATTAGTATTATTGGAAATTTTTTACTTTTTGCCTCAAAGCTTGCGGTGGGTATCCTTATCAATTCTATCGCCTTAATTGCTGATGCAGTTCATTCACTCTCAGATGTAGTTACATCATTAGTCATTATTCTTGGCTATAGTATTTATGCAAAACCAGGTGATATAGAACATCCTTATGGACATCAGAGGATAGAATATATAGCAAGCTTGATAATGGCTGTGTTGCTGGGTGTGGCCGGGTTAGAATTTATCAGAACCTCAATCGATAGGGTTAGCAATCCTACGCTAACTGATGTGGGCACCTGGATTCTGGTTTTCGTGTTTTTGACAATTATTGTAAAAGTGTGGCTTGGCTTATTTGCAAAAAAATTGGGTAGGAAGGTTAAATCAAAGGCAATAGAAGCGGATTCTATTCATCACTATACTGATGCAGTTAGTTCGGTACTAGTACTTATTGCGTTTGTAGGAGCAAGATTTGGATATCTATATTTTGATGCCATCGGGGGAATCGCAGTCGGGATATTACTGATATGGTCATGTATTTCAATCTCAAAAGAATCCATTGATTCTCTTTTGGGGACTCCTCCTTCACTGGAAGTAATAAGAAAAATTAAAAGCACATGTTTATCAATTAGTGATGTGTTGAATGTACATGATGTAACGGTACACAGTTATGGAGATCGCAAATTTATAAGTGCACATATAGAAGTTGATCAGACAAAGAGTGCCAGTAAGGCTAGGCTCATGAAATCGCTGAGTTAGTTGAAAAGGAGATTCAAGAAAAATTAGATGCTTATTCAGTAATTCATGTTGATCCAGTTGATATTGATAGTAAAGAGGTGGAAGAAGCTAATAAAACCGTCAGAGATGTACTAAAAAAGAGGGAGGGAATTAAGGAATTCCATGATTTGAGAATTATTAAAAGGCCTTATAAAAAGGTGTTGATACTGGATATTGTTCCGGAGAAATCTTTTTATAAAAAGAAAGACAGTTCATTGATTATTGATTATATTAATAACGATATAAAAGCACATTTTCCAGAAATGGAAGTAAAAGTTATAATAGACCCAATTTACATTTACAACTAAGAGGGAGATTAATCTCTTCTTAGTTGTATCTTTTTAGACTGTAAGTCTCTATTTTCCTGAGGTCATGCTAAACTGTTCTTTTTCTATTTTTCACTTATTTTGATCGTTCATCTTTACATTTTTGCTAATTATAGATAATTTCTTGACCGATTTTTTCTACTATTTTTCAAGTGGTAAAATTTTGGATTCCGAAGGATATGCTCTTTAGAAGCTGATTTGTCTCTGAGAGAGACCTTTTTATAGGCACCTTCGGTAGAAAGGTAACACTGATGAGTGAGAATAGTTACAGTCAGATCGATGAGGTGCTTGACCAATATCGAGAAAGGAAAGGTGCGCTTATACCTGTACTGCAGCAAATTCAGAATAAACTTGGATATCTATCAAAAGACACAATTAAATATATATCAAAAGAGACAGGAATCCATGTGACAGAAATCTATGGTGTGGCTACATTCTATACCCAATTTCGCCTTCAACCTATCGGGAAAAATATCATAAGAATATGTCATGGAACCGCATGCCATGTGGCAAATGCACCAAAGATTGCGGATACTATCTGCGATACACTTCATGTAAAACCAGGCGGGACTACAGAAGATTTAAAATTTACTGTAGAGATAGTTGCCTGTCTCGGATGTTGCAGTCTTGCTCCTGTGATGATGATAAATGAGACAACTTATGGAAGATTAACCAGCGAAAAGGTAAAGAAAATCCTTGCTAAATATTAAGGAGTGACCGTGGGAAATAATTATCCTAAAATCAAAGTTGGTCTTGCTAGTTGCGGTGTGGCAGCTGGAGGACTGGAAGTCTACGATAAAATAAATTCATATATATCAGAGAATAAGATCAATGCCAACCTAGAGAAAACAGGGTGTATTGGGATGTGCTACAAAGAAGTTCTGGTTGAGATAGAAGACGAGCAGTTTGGCAAGACAATGTACGGAGAAGTAACCCCTTCGGATATTGATAAGATTCTTTCTGCTCATCTTATTGAGAAGGATCCTGAAAAAGAAAAGATTATATTTTCTGATAAACTTGGCGGTAGGGAAGGAGAGGTTCTTAAGCATCAGACTCGCATAGTTCTGAGGAATTGTGGGCAGATTAATCCGGAATCTATTGATGAATATATAAAGCGAGATGGATACAAAGCCCTTACGGATGTACTTCAAGGTTCAAAGCCAGAAGAAGTTATTGAAGAGATTAAGAATTCAGGGTTACGAGGAAGAGGGGGAGCAGGCTTTCCCACTGGATTAAAATGGCAGTTTACCAGAGAAGCAAAGGGTGCAGAAAAATATATAATCTGCAACGCAGATGAAGGTGATCCCGGTGCCTTTATGGATAGAAGTGTGCTGGAAGGAGACCCTCATGCAGTGCTGGAGGGAATGCTTATCGCGGCTTATGCAATCGGGGCAAAAGAAGGATATATCTATTGCAGAGCAGAATATCCATTAGCATTAAAACGACTTCGACTTGCGATAAAACAAGCGGAAGAGCATGGCTGTATAGGCGATAATATTCTTGGCTCAAATTTCAGCTTCCACCTATATATTTATGAAGGTGCAGGTGCATTTGTATGTGGAGAAGAGACCGCACTTATTGCCTCTATTGAAGGCAAAAGAGGAATGCCTCGGCTCAGGCCTCCATTCCCGGCTACATCTGGCTTGTGGGGGAAGCCAACCAATATCAATAATGTAGAGACTTATGCCAATATTAGTTGGATTATAAGGAACGGGGCGTCTAAATTCGCTCAATATGGGACAGAGAAAAGCAAGGGCACAAAGGTTTTCGCCTTAACCGGGAAGATCAAACATGGGGGACTAATCGAAGTTCCAATGGGAATGACCCTGCGCGATGTCATCTTTAAGATTGGAGGCGGCATCATCGAGGATAAAAAAGTAAAAGCGGTTCAACTCGGAGGTCCATCCGGAGGCTGCATTCCAGAAAGGTTGTTTGATACCCCGGTCGATTATGACTCACTTACTGCTACCGGAGCAATTATGGGTTCTGGCGGTATGGTGGTTATGGATGAGACTACCTGTATGGTTGATATGGCGAAATTCTTTTTAGATTTTACGCAAAATGAATCCTGCGGTAAATGTACCTTTTGCCGCATCGGGACAAAGAGAATGCTTGAAATATTAGAACGAATTACAGAAGGGAATGGCAGAAAAGAAGACCTTTCAACGCTCGAAGACCTTGCTAAGCATGTTAGCGCCGCATCTCTTTGCGGACTGGGAGAAACTGCACCCAATCCTGTACTCACTACACTTAAGTACTTCAAAGATGAATATATAGCACATATTGAAGATAAAAAATGTCCTGCGATGTCCTGTAGAGCCCTAATCAAATATGTAATCAATCCTGAAAAATGTGCAGGATGTACGCTTTGTATCCGTGCATGTCCATCTGGTGCTATTACTGGTGAACGCAAAGTCCCGCATATAATAAATCAGGAATTGTGTACAAAGTGCGGGTCTTGTATGGAAGTATGCAGGTTTGATGCGATCAGTAAAGTTTAGTGATAAATACTTAAGCGGGCAAAATGGAAGTTTTGCAAGTTTGTGAAAATATAGATAAGAGTTAGGAAACAAGAGAACATGCAATATGTAAAAAAAATCAAATTAAATGGGAAAGAGCTTAGAGTAGAGCAAGGAAAAACAATCCTTGAAGTTGCTCGGGAGCAAGGTATAGAAATTCCTACTTTATGTCACGATGATTATCTTGAGCCATATGGTTCGTGTTGGGTATGCGTAGTTGAGGTAAAAGGCAAAGGGTTTGTCCCTTCCTGTGCAACCGAAGTAGTGGAAGGGATGGAAATAGAAACTGATAATAAGAATGTGTATGCTGCCAGAAAGATGGCTTTGGAACTTTTGCTTTCAGATCACCATGCAGATTGTCTAGCACCTTGCAGTATCAGCTGCCCTGCTCATGTAGATATTCAAGGATATATAGCTCTAATTCATGATGGATTATATCATGAAGCAGTAAAGCAGATCAAAGAGAGACTTCCGCTTCCGCTCTCAGCTGGCAGGGTCTGTCCTGCTTTTTGTGAGGATGAATGTCGGAGACAGCTTGTTGACGAGCCTATTGCTATCAGGCAGATAAAACGATTTGCTGCTGATAAAGACATTGAAGATGCGCTTAATACTTATATACCAAATCCTAAACCGTCGACAGGGAAACGGGTTGCCATTATAGGAGCAGGGCCTGCCGGCCTGACTGCGGGATATTATCTTTCGTTAGAAGGACACGAATGTACTATCTACGACGCCTTACCAGAAGCAGGCGGTATGCTTCGCTACGGTATCCCGGAATTTCGCCTGCCTAAAGATATCCTTGATAAGGAGATTGAACTGATCAAAAAAACAGGGGTTAGTATTCGGAATGAGGTTAGGCTTGGAAGAGACTTCACGCTTCAATTTCTTTCCAGGGAATTTGACGCAATATTTCTCGGGCTTGGGGCTCAGAAATCTATGCGTATGCATATTGAGGGTGAAGACCTGGAAGGATCTTATTTTGGTGTAGATTTTCTGCGTGCAGTAGTTGAGAAAAAGATAAAAAATATAGGGAATATTGTAGCAGTCGTTGGTGGCGGGAATACAGCGATTGATACAGCTCGAACAGCAATCAGGTTGGGCGCTCAAAAGGTGATGATTATATACCGGCGTTCAGAGAAAGAGATGCCAGCAGAGTCAGAGGAGATAGAAGCTGCAAAAGAAGAGGGGATAGAATTGCATGTTCTGCAAAATCCAACCAAAATACTGGGAGAAAATGGGAATGTCCATGGGCTACAATGCATCAAAATGCGGCTTGTCGAACCCGATGCAAGTGGTCGTAGACGGCCCATACCTATCCCTAACTCTGAGTTTATTATGGAAGTGGATGCAGTAATTCAGGCAGTTAGCCAATCAGCAGATACAGAGTTTCTCAAAGAAGAAACTTCACAGGTGGATGGGAAAGCCCTTGAATTAACACGATGGAACACTATTGCTGTGAATCCGGATACAATGCAGACCAATATTGAGAAAATATTTGCAGGTGGGGATGTTAGACGCGGACCCTCTACCGTGATTGAGTCTGTGGCTGACGCATATATAGCTGCAAAAAGTATCCATAAGCTACTTTCTGGGGAAGAAGTGAAGCCATTGCCTGAAAAATTTAATAGTAGACGAGCAGAATCTGTCCATGACATCGATCCGAAGGAGTATGAGCAGTACGAAAAGAAGTCCAGGGTCCATAGTGGCATCCTTCAACTGGATGAAAGGAAAACTACCTTTAATGAGGTAGAAAAGGTGTTTACTACACAGGAGGTTACAAGTGAGACGGAACGCTGTCTGGAATGCGGGTGCGCAGTTAATAGAACCTGTAAGTTACGGGATTATGCAACGGATTACGAGGCAATCGCCTCACATTTTATGGGGGAAGTAAATAGCCATCCAATTGATGATACGCACCCATTTATTTTGCGAGATCCCAATAAGTGTATTAAATGCGGCCGCTGCATTCGTACCTGTTTAGAGATACAAGGGGTTGGTGCACTTGGGTATATCCATAGAGGATTCCGTACCCTTGTTGCTCCAGAATTTGATGAATCACTCCTTAATACATCATGTGAATCATGTGGGAAATGTATTGATGTTTGTCCAGTGGGAGCGCTTGTCTCTCGTAATACCCAGCTGAAAGTAGCACCACTTGATTTTGACGGGACTGTTACAACCTGTGGCTTGTGTGGATGCGGTTGTAAGATCCGATTTAAATCGGCAGGCAATGTTATAATGGATGCCGAAGCCGAACAAAGCCCTATTACCCAGAATAATGTCTGCTTTATTGGCCGTTTCGGTTACGAAGTGCTACAAAAAGAGCGACTTGAGAAACCATTGATAAGGAAAGGCAGCGACCTGCAGGAATGTTCCTGGGAAGAGGCTATAGATACTGTCAAAAAGCATTTTCCAGATTTGAGCAGCACAGGAGCACTTTTTGGAAGCGGCTATTTCACCAATGAAGAGCTATATCTTATCAATGAGATTGCAAAGAAAAATAGGATTATTAGAAAATATTCATGGGGATTGAACGATTCAGCTATTCATCAACAACTGGGTATTACATATTCTCCCAATCCAACCGCTGATTTACAAACTACCGATCTTATTGTATTGGTTGGTAATGTTCCCCATACTTTGGATATCCAGGTAATTCAAGCTGTGCGTGCTGGAAAACAATTGCTGGTGATTTCTCCTGAAGAGAACAAATTTTCCTCTATTGCAGACTATCACCTTCAATCAGATGATTATCTTGCTATTTTTAATCAAATTGCCAAATATTTTCTTGAATATCGGCACCATAATGTTGAATATATTGCTGCAGTAGTAGATAACTTTGTCGGTTATAACCGCAGATTACAACGCTTGATGCATGATACCAACTATAGCAAGATTGCCGGGATAATTGCTGAGGCTGAGAAGGTTTTATTTGTCTATTCTGAAAATGAATTGGATGCCGCGACTCAATCAGCAATACTGAACTTAAGTGTTTTAAAAGGAAATATTGGAGAAGAAGGGAGTGGAATTGTTGCCACCTCTGAACTCCCTAATAAGGTAACGCTGGAACAATATGGCTTCAAGCCTATACATAGCTTTCCTGCAATAAAGTCTGCTTTAATCCTTGGCGAAGATCCGCTCTTTGACAACAGCCTTGAATCCTATAATTGGCTGAACAAGCTAGAATTCCTCGCTGTAGGGGATTTTTATCTTACAGAGACTGCAAAGATGGCTAAGGTAATATTGCCTCTTTCCACTTTCTTGGAAACCAATGGCAATTTTGTAAACAGTAATAATGTGCTTCAGACTGTAAATAAAGTTATTTCTCCACCAAGTGGCAAAGAAAATCAGAAAATTTTTTCTGATTTTCTTGGAGCGGAGATGAATCTTAAAGAAAAAGCAGAAAGTTTTCAACAAATAGATATTGCTGACTGCAGAGAGGCACGATACATTCTCGCAAATTCTGGTAAAAAGATTTCTTTGCAGTTTAGAGATGTGCTGGAGATTTCCAAAGCAGATTTTCGAACGAACAGTATGCGGAAAAAGATATTGGATTTTAAAAAAGCAAAATTAGATAAATAAATCCTGAGGAGAATAATATGAAAGACAGAAAGATTGTCGGGTATCTAGAGGGTACGGACTCATTTGTGCTTACTGAGCTTATAGCCAAAGGATACGAAACCTTGCCACTCAGTAATGGTTATGATGGGCATGGTAAGTATATTGGATTGGTTACGAAATATGACAATATTGCTGTTGTGATAGGATATCTACATAAGGTTATTCCTTTATCAGACCAGAGTATCACAACAAGGGACATGCTTTATTCCTGCAAAGTGCATAATATTCCCGTGATCCTTATAGTACCAGAAGCTGTGCAGGATAATGCCAGAAAAATTCTGGGTAATATTGCTGATGAAGTGGAATTGCTTGATCCAGGACAATTGTTAGATCGAATACTTAATATCTTTAGCACATAATAATTGCGTACCGTTATAATTAAAGCATTGGAGGATATATGGCAAACAAAAATGAACTAAATCCGTTCAAGATAGCGCAAGCACAGCTTGATGAATGTGCTGAGAAATTAGCCCTTGATAAAGCTACTCACGAACTTCTACGTGAGCCTATGAAGGAACTGATAATGTCTATCCCTGTAAAAATGGATGATGGTACAACGAAGGTGTTTAAGGCATTTCGTGTGCAATACAATGGCGCTCGAGGCCCAACAAAAGGCGGACTCAGGTGGCATCCGAACGAGACACTCGACACCGTTCGCGCCTTAGCTG
>JBNGDW010000010.1:10756-17867 GCA_049975325.1 Cloacimonadia bacterium
ACATGGAAGACTGCACTTGTTGATATCCCACTTGGTGGAGGTAAAGGTGGGGTTGTATGTAATCCCAAAGAAATGTCTGAAGCTGAAAAAGAAAGACTTGCCCGCGCTTATATGCGAGCTGTCTCTGGAGTTGTCGGAGTAATGCAGGAGGTACCAGCACCAGATGTGTATACTACTCCACAGATCATGGCATGGATGATGGACGAGTATGAAGCAATACGACGGGAACACCACCCTGGTGTAATTACTGGGAAACCCACCCAGATAGGAGGCTCGCAAGGACGTAATGATGCAACTGCCCGTGGTGGTGTATATTGTGTTAGAGAGGCCGCAAAAAGATTAGGTATCGATCTCCCAAATGCTACCTTTGCCATCCAGGGATTTGGAAATGCCGGACAGTTTGCTGCCACTTTAACAAAAGAGATACTGAGCACAAGTCGATTGGTCGCAGTCTCAGATTCCAAAGGTGGTATATATAACCCGGATGGGATCGAACCTTTGGATATAGTGAAGTGGAAACTTCGGAATGGCCAAGTAGGTGGATTCCCAGGAACTAAAGAAATTACAAATGAAGAATTGCTGGAACTTGATGTAGATATTCTCTATCCAGCAGCTTTGGAAAATGTTATTGTAGGCAATAATGCTGAAAAGATTAGAGCAAAAATTCTTTGTGAACTGGCAAATGGACCCACTACTCCAGAAGCGGATAAGATTCTCTATAAAAATGGGGTACATATTATTCCTGATTTTCTAGCAAATGCAGGTGGAGTAACAGTTTCATATTTTGAACAGGTACAAAATACTTATAATTACTATTGGCCACTTGAAGAAGTATATGAAAAGTTGGAACAGAAAATGTCTACTGCCTATAATAATGTGTACGAAATGCATAAAAAAGAAAAAGTTCATATGCGACTCGCCGCCTATATGATAGCAGTGTCAAGAGTTGCAGAAGCCTGTAAACTTCGTGGTTGGGTATAAGAACTTATCGCATCTGTATTATAAAAAGCCTCCCCAAAATGCTGTAGAGGTTTTTTGTTTTTATGTATTCTTATTTTCCGCTATAGGTTGAACATAATCTATAAATAGGTAAATTTTTATGGTTGTTAAAAAATTAAGCAAAAACTTCCATAGATGGTCGCAGATTGATAATTTTTTAATCACAAAAGAAGGTTCATTTCTTGATTGTAATTATGCTAATCTACTTTAAAATTGCAAGATACGAGTAATTCTCATTTAATTGGCACGATTTTTGCATTATTAATAATATAAAAGCTTAATAGGAGTAACGATGAAATGCCCAATATGTAAAAAAGAATTTACAAAAGTTCAAGAGGTTCTATATTTCTCTGAGCCTGTGTACTATTGTCCTTATTGTAATGCAAGAATTAGTGAAATACGCGATAAAAGTCAAAAGAAAGAAGCCAAAGAGCTAAAAGAGAAAACCGCATAGGAGGAACATTTGAATTGCCCATATTGCGGAAAAAAACTTTCTAAAGTAGAATCTTTGCTTGCCAGTTTTGAAAACCACTATTTTTGTCCATACTGCTGGCATGATATAACAGATTATAAACGTGAGGAACGAATAAGTTTATCGAAAAATACAATGAAGATGAAAGGAAATGAGAATGGACAAAAAAGTAAATCCATACGACATATGCGTTAGGCAGTTCGATAAGATTGCAGATGTGCTAAAATTAGAACCAGGCATAAGAGAATTCCTTATAAAGCCAAAAAGACAATTAATCGTTTCAGTTCCAGTAGAATTGGATAATGGAAGTTATGTAGTATTTGATGCCTATAGAGTTCAGCATAATACTGCACGAGGTCCGGCAAAAGGTGGAATTCGTTTTCATCAAGATGTAACTCTCGACGAGGTTAAAGCCCTGGCAACATGGATGACCTGGAAATGTGCCCTTGTAAATGTCCCTTTTGGAGGAGCAAAAGGTGGCGTGGCTTGTCCCCAAAAGAGATAGAACGACTTACTCGTCGTTTTACTGCAGAAATTTCCATAATAATAGGCCCGGAAAAGGATATCCCTGCGCCAGATGTGAATACAAATGCTCAAACTATGTCCTGGATTATGGATACATACAGTCTACTAAGAGGCTATTCTGTGCCTGGTGTGGTTACTGGTAAGCCACTCTTCATCGGTGGCTCTCTTGGTAGAGATGCTGCAACCGGCCGCGGAGTGACATTTGTGGTAGAAGAGGCAGCAAAAAGACTCAAATTAGATCCGGCTGAGACCAGAGTAATTGTCCAAGGCTTTGGTAATGTTGGATCAAACACTGCTTTGCTGCTTTATGAACTTGGTTTCAAGATTGTGGGTATCTGCGATGTATACGGAGCTGTCTATAATGAAAATGGTATTGATATCAAAAAGGCTGTTGATTATGTTCATTCAACAGGCAAAGTAGTAGGCCTGCCCAATACCGAACCGGTTAGTCATGAGGAGTTTCTCATACTCCCCTGTGATATACTTGTCCCTGCTGCATTGGAAGCCCAAATTACCGGGGAAAATGCGGATAAAATCAAGGCGAAAATCATTGCCGAAGGGGCAAATGGACCAACTACCCCAGAAGCAGACGAAATATTAGACGATAAAGGTGTCCTCGTTATACCAGATATACTTGCAAATGCAGGTGGGGTCACTGTTAGTTATTTTGAATGGGTACAGGACTTGATGGCACACTATTGGACCGAAACCGAAGTGAATAGTAAGCTTGAAAAAATTATGAAAGATGCGTTTAATCAAGTCTATGACTCAGCAGTTGCTCAGGATATCAGTATGCGAGACGCTGCCTATATGCTTGCTGTTGCGCGCGTAGCAGAGGCTACAAGAATAAGGGGAATTTATCCGTAAGAACAAATATCCCAACCTAACGAAGAATATCTCAGAGAAGGGATCGCACGAAAAGGAGAATCTCTTCAGAGCATATTCTTCGGAACCCAAACCACGAAGAAGGGTCCGTGCATTATGCACTGGCCCTTTTATCTCTGCAGGTACTTGACA
Source organism: Cloacimonadia bacterium (assembly GCA_049975325.1). Taxonomy (GTDB): domain Bacteria; phylum Cloacimonadota; class Cloacimonadia; order JGIOTU-2; family JBNGDW01; genus JBNGDW01. The sequence goes on from JBNGDW010000010.1 coordinate 13,770, forward strand.
TTCTCTAAAAAATGTTTCCATAACTTACTTAATTTATTATATTTTTATTAACTTGGAGATCACATGAATAACAAGTCCCAGAGTGCGAAAGATCACATTAAAAATTACCGCAAAATGTTTATATATACTAACCTTTCGATTATAATTCTTATTATTATTCCAATGCTGGTTATGCTTGCATTTTCTTATAGACTCTATCGAAATAATATCTCGGAAATGGTTTCATCTACTTTGATCTCTTCTTTACAGTACAAAAAGCACTCATTAGAGAGCTGGTTAGAGGAAAGAAAAAGCGATCTTATTCTTTTATCAAAGCAAAAGAATCGATTATTAAATGAAAAAGATTTTCAGTTACTCAATGAAATGAAAGATAGTTATGATTGCTATGATAGAATACTTCTACTCGATTCTAATGGTTCAGCTATCTATTCAACAAATAATGAGCACTATAATTTTCAAGGTGAAGATTATCTTGTTAAAGCACTCCGAGGAGAGAACGGTTTCAGCCCTATCCATCTATCTTTTGTAATGAAACAACCCGTATTTTTAGGCTATCAACCCATAAAAGAAGGTGAGGAAGTTACAGCAGTATTGATCAGTCAGATAAAATTGGATTATATTTCAAACCTAACCCAGGAGTTGATGCTTGGGGAAACAGGTGAACTATATCTGGTTGACAAAGATAAAACACTGCTTACTAAATCTAAGTTTATCGAAGGTGGCATGCTTCGGCATAAGGTTGAAACAGAAGCAGTAGAAAAAGCTTTAAGCGGAATATCAGGAATGGATACTTATCGTGATTATCGAGGGGTGGAGGTATTTGGTGTGTATGATATGATTCCAGAAATGCATTGTGTAATGATAATGGAGCAGGATGAGGATGAAGCCCTGGCATCATTCTACAGATTTAGAAATGGAATGGTTCCTATAACTATTATTATGCTAATAATTCTGTTGTTACTCGTTTTTGTTGTTTCAAAAAGAACCCAGAAGTATCTTGAGCGCCAGGAAAATGAAATAGTCAAACATAAAGAACAGCTTATTTATTCTGAGAAAATGGCTTCTGTCGGAATGATGGCAACCGCACTGACTCATGAAATTAATAATCCACTGACAACTATCAAGGTCCTTATTCAATCTCTTTTTGCCGAATTGCCGGAAAATGATGAAAGAAAAAAAGATTTAGATATAATTTTAGAAGAGATAGATACCATCAATAAGCTTTCTTATCGCTTCTTACAATATGCAAAGCCACAGGAACCCCAGATCAAAGAAACAGATATTAATGATATCATCAAAAAAGTGGTTGGATTACTCAATTATCAAATTGATAAGAATAAACTTGACCTGAACCTCCAGTTAGATGAAAATCTTCCTAAAATTTATCTTGATGGTAATCAAATTGGACAGGTTATTCTTAATATCCTTCTCAATGCAATTCAGGCAGAACCTTATGAAGGGGGAATTAGCGTGACGACTTATGCAGACAAAGAATATTGTAATATAAAAATTACTAATTTCAATACTTACTTGCCAGAAGAGTTGTGTACCAGGATATTTGAGCCATTCTTTACCACAAAGTCAAAAGGCACAGGATTGGGATTAGCAATTGCTAAGACAATATTAGAAAATCATAATGGAATTATTAAGTGTGAGTCTAATCCCACCGATGGAACATCATTTATAATTAAATTGCCTTTAAAGAGGAGAGAACGATGAATATTTTAGTTGTAGATGACGATGCAAATCTCCGATATTCATTTAAAAAGATATTTAAAGGTACAGAGCACAATATTTTTGAAAATGAAAATGGGTTAGAAGCGCTTCATATACTTGAAACTCAGCCCATAGACATGGTTTTTATGGATATAAGAATGTCACAGATGGATGGAATCACTGCCTTGAAAAAGATTAAATTATTAGACTCATCACTTCCTGTGGTGTTAATGACAGCTTATAGTACTACAGATACCACAATCGAAACTATGAAGTATGGGGCATTTGACTATATTGTAAAGCCTTTCGATATTGCTGAAATCGTTGCTATTGTTGAAAAAGTTGAGAGAAACAAAGAATTACAAGCGCGTGAGAAAAACTACCTCGCTATAAATCCACAAAGAGAAACTGGCGATCGTATTATAGGTTCATCAAAAAGCATGCAAAGAGTGTACAAGTTGATTGGAAAGGTTGCGGCAACCGATATTCCCGTACTTATTACTGGAGAAAGTGGGACAGGCAAGGAGCTTGTGGCAAGAGCGTTACATCTTTACTCCAATAGAAAAAATGAAAGATTTGTTCCTGTCAATTGTGCTGCTATACCTAATGAACTTTTAGAAAGTGAAGTTTTTGGGTATGAAAAAGGTGCTTTTACTAACGCAGAGGCAAGAAAGATTGGAAAATTCGAATTTGCGAATAAGGGTACAATATTTCTTGATGAGATAGGGAATATGAGTCCTGCAATTCAGTCCAAGATCCTTCGTGTGCTCCAAGAAGGGAGTTTTGAGCGACTTGGCTCAAATCAGGTTAGAAAAGTCAATGTTAGGATTATTGCAGCTACAAATACCAATCTGGAAGAGGCAATAGAAAAAGGGGAGTTTCGTAAAGACCTTTTTTATAGATTGAACACGGTCACAATTCATTTACCTCCACTTCGGGAACGAAAGGACGATATTGAAGACTTAACTAAATATTTTATTCAAAAATTTAATAACTCACTTAATAAAAATATTACTAAGATACCTGAGGAATCGCTTAGAAAACTTCAGGGTTATGATTGGCCGGGGAATGTCCGTGAGTTGGAGAATGTTATAAAACAGGCGATGGTGCTATCTAATTCTGAGGTACTGTTGAGCGAATATCTTAATATCCCTGATTCAAGGGAAGAAAAGGAACTGTCCCAGATTTCGGGACATCCATCCGAGACAGATGTGACAAAATTAAAAGCATTACTCAGACAAATAGCATCGCAGTATAAAGGGAATATTTTGGAACAGCTTGAATCCATTACAATCGATGTCGCAATGGAGTTAAGTAATAATAATCAAACCAAAGCAGCACAACTCCTTGGCATAAATCGAATAACTTTACAGAATAAATTAAAAAAATATGGTAAAAAGAAGTGATATCTACTAATGATCATTTCTTTTATGTCTAATCTACTTGATACATATTTTTGAATTTTTTCACCATGGCATTAAAAACTTGACCTCAGACAGGAAGGAATATATATATAGTTAAATATAAAGCTTATACCGTGATTCATCAGTGGATAGATGAAAATTCATGGAACGCCACATAAAGTTGACAGAAAATAGAGGTTATATAAAAAAAAGAAAAATTTCTGTCAGGTATTTTGCCCTCTGCCTCGATAAGAGGCTAGATGTTTATTATTTTGAATAAGCGGGGGCGTAGTTCAGCCGGTTAGAACGCTAGCCTGTCAAGCTAGAGGTCGCGAGTTCGAGCCTCGTCGCTCCCGCCATTTTATTATAAAACGAGGTAACAATGAAAAAATCAAACTTATTATTGGGAATTGCTATTGCTATTTTTATTATCGCTTGCTTAATCCTTTCTACGCCTCACCTTTCAGCAAAAGAGATACCAATCTCTCAAGCCCAATTAGCAGCGAAAAATTTTTACTATGAACGCGCACTTATAGAATACGACTTAAATTATGAAGATATTAAAGTGACCGCTACCACGACAGTCACACATAACGATATTCCTCTTATCCATATTTTTGATATTGGAAAAGATGAAGGATTTGTAATAATTGCCGGGGATGATAGAGTCGTCCCTGTTCTGGGTTATTCTCTAAAGGGAGGTTATGTCCAGGAAACTTCAGCTCCGCCGCCTGCACTTGAAGAACTGCTTTCGCAGTATGAGCAGCAAATCATTGATATTCTGGAAAACCAGTACAGAAGTTCTATACAAATAGATTCTCTCTGGCAACACTATACCTCTCCTGTTTTTGCTCCCAGCAAAGGTTTTCGCAGGGTTGTTCCACTCATTGAAACTATTTGGGATCAGGACCGATATTATAATGCATTTTGTCCTGAAGACCCCAATGGTGCGGATGGACATGCAAGAGTTGGATGCGTA
>JBNGDW010000010.1:17877-18671 GCA_049975325.1 Cloacimonadia bacterium
TAGCGGTCGCTATGGCACAAATAATGCGATACCACAAATACCCTGAGCATGGGACAGGTTCAAGTTCATATTACTACGGCCCTTACGGATGGATATCTGCTGATTTTGGGAACGCTACATATAATTGGGATAATATGCCGAACTATCTTACTGATTATAACGATGATGTGGCTTTGATTGGATTTCATTGCGGCGTATCTGTAGAGATGATGTATGGGCCAGAGGGATCAGGAGCTTATTCGAGTGATGTGCCATATGCCCTGATAAACTACTTTAATTATGCATCTTCTGTGAGCTATGAAGAACGATGGTATTATTCTGATACTCAGTGGGAAAATCTTTTACAAACAGAATTGTCTGCAAAGCGTCCTGTCTATTATAGTGGCTCAGGCTCGAGTGGTGGTCATGCCTTTGTATGTGATGGCTACAATGGGAGCTATTTCCATTTTAACTGGGGTTGGGGTGGCCTTTATAATGGGTATTTTTACCTTTCTGCTCTTAATCCTGGAACCCATGATTTTAATTCGTGGCAGGCAGCAGTAGTAGGAATAAAATCACCACTTCTGCCTTTAGCCGATTTTTCCGCCTCTGCCACTACTATACTACCCGGTGAAAGTATCGATTTTTATGACCTTTCAGAAGGTATTCCTAACTCATGGATATGGTCATTTGATGGAGGAACACCTGCGACATCATCTCTTCAAAATCCGACAGGTATTATGTATTCTTCTCCCGGAACCTACGATGTCTCTCTTTCAGTAGGCAATACTAATGGGATAGATGACACCTTGAAG
>JBNGDW010000010.1:18681-27889 GCA_049975325.1 Cloacimonadia bacterium
GTATCTGATACTGCCTTGCCTATTGCAGATTTTACTATAAGTAATTCAACACCCACTTTAACTAACACCGTCTATCTAACTGACTCGTCCCTAAATAACCCTTATGAATGGCAATGGAGTTTTTATCCAGACTCTGTTACTTTTTTGGATGATACAGATGCAAATTCACAGAATATTGCGGTGCGCTTTGATGTACCCGGGAATTATTCTGTTTTTCTTACTGCTACCAATGAAAATGGTAGCGACATAGCCACTAAATTTAATGTAATCAGTGCTGGTGGCTCCTTGCTTCCTTTTACGGAAGACTTTGAAATTGCTATATGGAAGGATAAGTGGACTATAGAAAATCCTGATCTTGGTATAACTTGGGATGGCTATTACAAACTCTCAGGCAATCTTCCGAGTAGAAAAGCGGCTTGGTTATATTTTTATGATTACTACACAACTGGGGAACGTGATAGATTAATATCACCTCTCATTAATCTTTCATCCTATGATTCTGCTACCTTAAATTTCAGGCATGCATATGCTATATATAATACAACCAGAAAAGATTCTCTAATTATCTATATTTCTACAGATAATGGTAATCAGTGGGAACGTATATTCGCAGCAACTGATGATGGGGCTGGGTCATTTGCCACACATCCTCCTACTACACAAGAGTTTATTCCTACCCAGCCAGAAGACTGGAGTGGTGTTGGATATGGAGCAGATCCTATTACGATTGATCTCTCCCCTTGGGCAGGCAATGCAAATGTAAAGATTATGTTCGAATCATACAACGGGCATGGCAACAGTCTCTATATCGATGATCTTATGATTACGAGTAACAATTATCCTCCCACTATTCTCTGGTTTAATCCCCCGTTAACTGAGTTCATCGTACCCTCTGATACTACAATTACATTTACTTTGGCTGCTTATGATGCTAATGACGAGGTTTCATACTCATGGCTACTTAATGGAGAAGAACAAGGGATAGAGGATAGTCTCTGGACTTATACATTTGAGGAACCGGGTGAGTACGAAATTCAGGCACTTGTCACTGACGGTGAGTATGAAGTGGCTGTTATATGGAATATTGAGGTATTGCCTGATATGGGGGCAGAACCTCCTTATCCTTCTTCTATTACTATGCTCAAGGCAAATTATCCCAATCCATTTCAGTTTACTACAACGATAAATTATTCTCTTGCGCAACCCCAACGGGTGAAAATACAGATTTATAATATTCGCGGTCAGTTGGTAGAAGAGCTTTTAGATCAGAAACAAGCTGCAGGGGAGCATGCGGTTTCCTGGCATCCCGATAATCTGAGTTCTGGTATCTACTTTTATAGATTAGAAACTGCAACTAAATCTTTTATAAAGAAGATGGTGCTGATAAAGTAGCATTGGTTATACTGGTATGCTTGGCTGCGTATTTACTTTCTTAATTTGCTCATTTTCTTCCTTTTTGTGCTAATGTACCTATAATTTTTGGGCTTCTTTTACTGTTTTAATCTTTATGTGGGTGTCTTAGTGGCTATTTTTCTATCTTTACTCAAATCCACAAAGATTGACAATAATTTACTTCTCAAATTTTTTCTCCTTTATGAAAAATATCTTGATTACAAATGATGATGGTGTTTTTGCAGAAGGAATAAATGCATTGGCAAAGGTGCTGGGCAAGAAACACAAAATAACAATGGTAGCCCCTGACAGGGAAAGAAGTGCAGCCTCACATTCTCTTACCCTAAACAGACCTTTAAGAATTATAAATGTGGATGAAAATAAATTTGCTGTGGATGGTACACCGACAGATTGCGTTATCCTCGCCATCAATAGTATCCTAAAAACAAAACCCGATCTGGTTATCTCAGGTATAAATAATGGACCGAATCTTGGAGAGGATGTTCTTTATTCTGGTACGGTTGCCGCGGCAATTGAAGCAATGAGCATGGAATACCCTGCAATAGCAGTCTCCCTTGCTTCCTATGAAAAGGGAGACTTCTTTGACTGTGCCGATATAATAGATTCTCTTTTTGATAAGGATTTTACCTCTATTGCTTCCCCTCATACGATTCTTAATATCAATATACCGCCACTCCACTCCAGCAAAATAAAAGGCTGCAAAGTAACAAGGTTGGGACATCGAATTTATAATGACTTTATTGTAGAGAAAGAAGATCCCCGTGGAAGACCTTATTTCTGGATAGGAGGCCAGGTCCCTGAATGGACAGAGTCTGGTGATACAGATTTCGACGCAATAAAAGAAGGTTATGTATCGATTACCCCATTAACCATCGATATGACAAACTACTCCTATTTCCCAAAACTTGAGGAATGGATTAAAAATCATTCGTTGTAATTAGTATGGATTTCAAAAGGCAAAGAGAGGCTATGGTAAAGCAACAACTTTTATCGCGTGGAATCAGCGATGGAAGGCTTTTAGATGCTTTCAGAAAAGTGGAACGCCATCTTTTTGTGCCACCATCTATAAGAAGCTATGCATACTATGATGAACCACTGCCAATTGGTAAAGACCAAACGATCTCCCAGCCGTATATTATTGCCTTGATGATAGACCTGCTTGAGTTGCAACCTGATGACATTGTTCTGGAAATCGGAACTGGTTCTGGCTATCAGACTGCTTTGTTGGCAGAATTAGCAAAAAAGGTTTATTCTATTGAGCGTATTCCTGAATTAGCAAAAGAAGCAGAAGAAAGGCTCAAGAATTTGGGTTATAAAAATGTTGTTATTGCGATAGGGGATGGTACGCAAGGATGGCCTAAGAATACGGAAACAGGAGGGCATTCTCCCTCCGAATTTGATGCTATTATTGTTTCGGCTGCTGCACCCAAAATACTTCCTAAACTTTTGGAACAACTCGCAGAAAGTGGTAGAATGGTAATACCTATTGGTAGCCAGTTCTCACAAGATATATGGCTTGTAAAGAAGGAAAAAGGTGCAATTAAAAAAGAAAATCATGGTGGATGCCTATTCGTGCCCCTGATAGGAGAGGATGGATGGGAAAAATGAAACGACTTTTTCCTTGCTCGTTCTTGGCGATAATCTTTTTTATAAGCTTTTTTTTATTCTTAGATTTCAACTTTTCATCTTACGCTGTGGCAGCTGAGAAAGAAAAGCCTGTCTCTACTCAAAGGGAAGATAGCGTTTTAGCTTCTACTTCCTCTCCAGAAGCAGAATTTTCCAAGCGATTGGCTGAGCTCAATTTTTCTGAAGAAGTGGCTGTTATAGCATTTGCTACTACACCAATCTTTGAATTACGCGGTTCTATTCCATGGGCAATCCATTACTATAAAATGCCATGGCAGAAAGTATATTTGCTTTCAATTGTAGGTAATCTGTTACCAGTTCCTTTCATTATTTTAATTCTTAAATACGGAGTTCAGCTTTTAATCAGGATACCCATAGTAAAGAGGTTTTTTGACTGGCTTTTTGCCCGTACACGGAAACGCGGCACAGTGGTGGAAAAGTATAAATCAGTAGGACTGATTCTTTTCGTGATGATTCCGTTACCCGTTACCGGAGCATGGACTGGGAGTGTGGCAGCATATCTTTTTGGTATAAAATTTTTTCCGGCACTTCTTTGCATTTTTATAGGGATATGCCTTGCCGGTGTAATAGTTACTGTTCTAAGTCTTTTTGGTATTTGGGGGGCAATAATAGCAGGAGTGGTTCTGGCAACCCTCCTTGTTTTGTGGCTGATAAGGGTTATTAGGAGACATCATTTTTTACAAAATTCCAGAGCATCCGTTACCAGCGGAGATGAAAGGATATAAAGTGAAGAAATCAACTAAACACCATAAACAAGGTGAAGAGGAGCAGGAATTAATAAAATTTCTTGGGAATGTGAGTCTTTTTGAAAGACTTACCAAAATAGAGCGAAGAAATCTCCAGCAGTATATTTATATAAAACGATTCAAGGAAGGTGAATATATCTTTGAGCAAGGCCATCCAGCGGTGGTGCTCTACATAGTCAAAGAGGGGGAGCTCAAATTATGTTTAGAAAAACAAGGTAAAGAAATAGAGTTAAGCAGAGTGAAAAAGTATGATTTTATAGGTGAGTCTGCTGTATTTATCGAAGACAAACGTCATCAATCTGCAATTGCGATTACGGATTCCATTTTGCTTGCTATTTCCAGAAAGTCCATTGAGGGGTTTGCATATCGTTTTCCTCGCGCGGGAGTAAAAATCCTCTATAAATTAGGAGAGATTTTGAGCAGGCAGCTTGCCGATCAGCATAATCTCCTGGAGGAGACCCTATTGAAATCTGCCGGAGAGCAAACTTCAAATGAGTAGAGCAAAGATTTATTCATGGATAGTAATAGCCCTTGTTATATTGCTTGTTCTTCTCGGAGTACTGTTTTATCGATCCATTATTTGGCACCTTGTTGTTTCTTTCATCTTGGCATACATAATTGCTCCTATCATAAATTATGCAGAGAAATATCAAATACCGCGCACCGTTTCAATACTGGTTGTCTATGCCATTATCTTGGTATTGATTAGCTGGTTGTTTTCCTCGCTTATCCCACAAATAATTTCCCAATTCGAGGAAGTTGCTGCCAACATTTCGCAGCGTTCAGAGGCTTTTACTTTGGAATCTCTGGGTTTGAAAGGAGTTGCTGAATTTTTGGAAAGAGTGGAAGAGCTGTTTCCTTTTGTTTCGTTTGGCGAATACCGTGAGATGATTCAAGCACGAGTTGCCCAGTTTTTCATGCAGATTCCTGATATAATGATATCTACTGTCAGCGGCATTTTTAGCTTCTTGGGGTTTATTGTGATCATTCCTGTAGTAGGATTTTTTATGCTTCGTGATGAGAGGAGGTTTTTTAAAGCATTTTTCTCAATAATACCAAATAGATATTTCGAGTTTTTTGTTCACCTTTTTGAAAACATTGAGGAAAGCTTTGGAAAGTTTTTCCGAGCATTGCTTTTAGAGACTATTATAATGGCAATTCTGGCAACTATTGGCCTTCTAATCTTAAATGTCCCATATGCACTTATCCTGGGCATCTTCGTTGGTCTGGTAAATCCAATAAAATATTTCGGTCCTTATATAGGCGCTGTTCCATCTCTATTAGTAGTTTTGCTAAGCCCATCAATACCTAACATTTATGTCATACATGTCTCTCTCATGTTTTTTATTATACAACAATTTGATAGTCTGATTTTGTTTCCCTGGCTTATGGGACAAAGTATGGATATGCACCCATTATGGATTCTCCTTACTGTTATTGCTGGTGGATATGCATTTGGCGTTCTTGGCATGGTCTTCGCAGTCCCAGTCGTCTTTCTGATTAAGGTAATCGTAGAGGTTTCTTATAAAAGTTTGAAAGAGTTTAGAATAATATGAAGATGAGTTTTACTAAAATTTGACATTGACGGATATGGTTTTCTGTTTATACTAATCATAAGACTGGAGGTCTCAAATGGCAAGATGGTCGAGGGCATTGGAGGGCAGCATATATAGGGTTGCCGAAGAGGAAAAGGAGAGGCATTTTCTTAAAAGCTTCTTTGAAAATAGAGCATTTATTCCCAAAACTGAACAAGAAAAAAAAGAATTCGATGACTTTTCCTTTGTTAGCAGCGCGATGTCGCTTTTGGTATATATTGCGAGAGTAGATGGTGAGATATCAGGTATTGAACGGGAAACAATAATGAAAGAACTGCTCTATCAATTCGAACAGCGCCCTTTTGAATATAAAGTTCTGGCAGAGAAATTCGCAGCAAATGACAGAGAAATATTAAACAAACTCTTCCATAAATTTGAGGATGAACTGGAAAGAAATATTTGTAACCTCGATGAAATCATCAGAATCATTAACATGATATATCAAAATAATCCGTATAAGAGATATTTTTTGATTAGGCTGTGCTATTATGTAGCATTTGCTGATAGAAAATTTTCTTACGAGGAGATTGAGGCTATTAAGAAGCTTGCAAAAAAATTAGATATAGATGAGCAAGAAAGATTGCGCATTGAAAAAGAAGTTAAAGATTCGAGTATTCAATAAATTGTAATAAACTATGACTACCTATAATAAATTTAATCATCATTAATGGAGGAAGGATGTTCCAAGGTGGAAAGGGCTTACAAGAGCTATTAAAACAAGCCCAGAAGATGCAAAAAAAGATGATGGAAAGCCAGGAACAATTGGCAAATAAAACGGTTGAAGCCTCCTCAGGTGGAGGAATGGTAAAAGTTGTAATGAATGGAAATCAAGAAATTCTATCATTAAAAATAGAACGGGAAGTTGTCAATCCGGATGATATCGAGATGCTTGAAGATTTGATAGTAGCTGCTATCGAAGAAGCAAGAGAAAAAATAAAAGAAATGGTGGAAGAGGAAATGTCAGGCTTAACCTCGGGCATGAAAATTCCTGGATTAAACCTGTAGAATAACTCTGCGATAATGTCAGATACCTCTCTTGAAAAATTAAAAGATGCCCTAAAAGAGCTGCCAGGTATTGGCGAGAAAACCGCTGAAAGACTGGCATTCTATCTTATTAGCTCAGATAAGCAAACCGCTTTGCGTCTTTCCCAACTCATTGCTGAATCTGTAAATGCTGTAAAAAGATGTGAATCGTGTAATATGCTTACTGATGAGAGCCCTTGCCAAATCTGTCGTGACCCCAAAAGACCAAAGGATTTCCTCTGCGTGGTTGAGAGAACCCAGGATGTATATCTAATTGAAAAAACAGGTGCGTACAAAGGACGCTATTTCGTTTTGGGGAATCTTATCTCTCCTGTTGATGGTATCGGTCCTGATCATATAAATTTTGCCAAACTGGTTGAAAAGATAAAAAAAGAGAATACTTCTGAAGTGATATTAGCTCTTAGTCCGAGTACTGCTGGTGAGACGACTATTTCTTTTCTTACATCGAAGTTATCAGAAGCCTTCGGTGCTAAGCAGGAAGGACAAGGTCAAAAATTCAAAATTACTAGATTAGCAACTGGATTGCCAATTGGTGGAGATATCGGCTACACGAGTGCTATGACTCTGGCTGCTGCTTTACGGAATAGGAGTCCAGTATAAAAAACAGCTTGTCTTGATTTTGATGTTAATTTTTAGAATAATCAAATAACGAAACGGAGTTTATATTGTGGCGACTACAGCTGATTTTCGTAACGGAATGATCATCAATTTCAAAGATGATTTATACGAAATTATTGAATTTCTTCATGTAAAACCAGGAAAAGGTGGAGCCTTTGTTCGAGCCAAGCTTAAGAACCTTCGGACTGGTGCTGTGCTTGATAACACCTTTAGATCAGGGGAAAAAGTAGAAGAGGTTAAAGTTGAGAAAAAGAAGATGGAATATCTCTATTCCGATGGCAATTTGTATGTTATGATGGATCCCGAAACCTATGAGCAAATTGAGGTTGATGCTGATCTGTTAGGTGAGAAAAGATTCTACTTTAAGGAAAATATGGAAGTCACTTTTCTTCAGGCGAAGGGAGAAATTATTGACTTGGAACTTCCCACAACAGTTGATCTTAAAGTTATAGAGTCTGAACCTGGGGTAAAAGGGAATACAGTAAGTGGGGCGACTAAAAATGCTGTGCTGGAGACAGGACTTCGCATTCAGGTACCAATGTTTATTGAGCAGGGCGATATAGTAAGAGTTGATACACGAAGCGGGGAATATGTAGAAAGGGTCTCGACTTAATATGAATCCAGCAAACGATGCAAGATTTTGTATTCTTTGTGGTACACCATTAATTGAGGTAAAAGACCATGTTGGGAAAAAACGGAAAGGCTGTCCTGCTTGTGGCTGGATTTATTATGAAAACCCTGTACCAGCTGCCGCTTGTGTGGTTGTAAATGAGCAAAACGAAGTTCTGCTTGTAAAAAGAAGATTTGAACCCGCAAAAGGAAAATGGGCTCTTCCCAGTGGATATGTCAAAATTGATCAAACACCTGCTGAGTGTGCTATAGCAGAATTAAAGGAAGAAACAGGCTTGGTAGGACGCATAAAACGAGAATTGGGATATTTTATGCAAGATTCACCTGTATGCAAGAAAGTTATCTCCATAGGATTTCATATGGAGATTGTGGGTGGGGAACTAAAACCAGGAGATGATGCAGTTGATGCAAGATTCACCCATCTTTCTTCAATCCCCTTGCTTCCATTCGCCTCACATAGAAAGTTTCTGAAAATAGTTACCTCAGAAAGGAATCAATGAGAGTAACAAACAATAATAATGAAAAAATGGATAAAGAAAATATCCTACATATTGATGAGAAACAAAGTGAGCGGATATACGATGCTCTGAGAAAAAAGGTTACGAAATCTATAGAGCAACCCGGCGGTAAAATATCGCAAAAAGGGACTGAATATCTCTTGCTCATACCGGATTTCTTCATACTCCTCTGGAGACTGCTGAAGGATAAAGATGTAGCAAAAGACAAAAAAGCCTTTATAGTTGCGATTATTCTTTATCTCCTTTTACCCATAGATTTCATACCTGATTTTATACCAGGAATCGGTTTTCTGGATGACCTCGTATTGATAGCACTCGGACTTGATATGATCTTTGTTCAAACTGAAAAAGATGTGTTAAAAAGGAATTGGAGCGGAGAAGGCGAGATTTTAGATAAAATCCAATCTATTATTGAGGTTGGACATAATACTTTGTCTGAAAAGGTATTTGCAAAAATTTCTTCCTGGGTTCAAAAACATATCCAGCATCCAGAGGCAACAGAGGATATGCAGAAAGAAGAAGAATCGAAAGATTGATATACTGAGATTTGCCCTAATTTAGAAGTCCTGCATGAAATTGGTATTAGCAACACAGAATGATGATAAAATACGGGAGATAAAAAAGGTCCTGGCTGGGTTACCGCTTGAAATTTTGACATATCAAGATTTTGACTATTTCCCTAAAGTTGTTGAAGACCAATCTACGATAGAAAAAAATGCGCACAAGAAGGCAAAAGTAATCTGGGAAGAATTCCATATTCCTACTATGGCAGATGATACAGGCTTGTTTGTAGATGCACTGGATGGTTTGCCGGGTGTCTATAGCTCAAGGTTTGCAGGAGCGCATGCTACTTACAAGGAAAACAGAGAAAAATTACTAAAACTTCTTAAACATATTCCTTTTGAAAAACGAACCGCAGAATTTAAGACTATTATTGCTCTGGTGACTCAATCTGATAAAGTCATAACAGTAGAGGGCAAATGTAAAGGCTTTATTG
>JBNGDW010000011.1:0-26159 GCA_049975325.1 Cloacimonadia bacterium
GCTAGAGGCATTATGCCCTTTATTATATCTCAATATATAGATTTTGTAGCAATGAAAATAAAAAAGTGGCGAGGGGAAAGGAGGTGAAAACCCTCGCCGTTGGGGGAAGTTGAAGGAAGAAAAGAATTATTACATATAAAAATATGTGTTTTTATAAGTGAATGTCAAGTCAAAAACAAAATTCTGTAATTGTAAGATAATAACTATAAGTTATGTTTATGAATATTATTTTGGCTTACTTATAATATTTTAGCTTGGCGCAGCCACATTAACCCGTAACCCGTGAAGAGCTTTCTCTGAAAATCCTCATAATCTTTTCCAAATACTGCTTGTCTATAGTATCAAAGTCGGTTAGTTTATTACTGTCTATATCAAGTACTGCTATTAGATTCTCCTTTGAATCAAATACTGGTACTGCTATTTCTGACTTGGTAGACGAATCGCAGGCAATGTAATTCTGAAACTTGCTTACATCCGGGACTATCACTGTCTTTCTTTGAAGAGCACATAGTCCACATACACCATTGCCAAACTTTATATGCAGACACCCATATTTGCCTTGATATGGTCCTATTGAAAGTTCATTCTGATTTGTCCGACGGTAAAATCCAACCCATAGAAACTCTGGAAAGGAAGATTTGAGAAGTGCAGAAATAGTAGACATCATAAGAATCGGGTCAGTTTCTAAGTGCAAGACTGTCCCAATTTCCTTGGCTACTTTTTTATATCTTCCGATCTTTGAGTCCATCTTCGAGTTTCTTCGTGGCTTCCTTGAGTTCATTAAGTTGCTTCTTTATATCCAGGAGTGCTTTTACATAGTCTTCATTCCTGTCTGTTGGTTCGAAAAGTACTTTTTGAGGAAATTCATCGGTCTTTAGCCGCTTCTTCGCACCTTTTATTGTATAGCCCTTCTCATATAATAGATATTTAATCTTTTTTATCGTTTCAATATCTTGCTGAGTGTATCGACGGTTACCAGACTTTCGTCTTCGGGGTCGAAGTTTAGAAAATTTAGTCTCCCAAAACCGTAATATAGAGGGTTTAAGCTCTGTGATAGCACAGACCTCGCCAATGGTATAATAATATTTTGTTTTTGAATGTGCTCTCTTGATCATTGCAAAGCTCTTTGATAAATTCCGTTTATATTTTATTACTTTTCTTTTCTATGACATCCGACAGAATTGAGTAGATTATTATGAGAATGCCAGAGATAAAACAGATTTTTGCCAGCAAATATCCGATATTGTCAAAAAAAGTAGCTCTGGAATTTGTTGTAAATAAAAAACCGCTAATATTTTGTTTCGCCCATAATGGAGCGTAAGCAATAATTTCTCCCTTTGGATTTACAATATATGAAATTCCTGTATTTGCGGCACGGAATACAGGAATACGGTTTTCTACCGCTCTAATGATATAATTTCTTGCATGCTCCCTTGCTACTGCTGATTTTCTAAACCAGCCATCATTAGTGAGATTGATTATAAAGTCAGCACTCTCCATAACAAAGTCTCTATTGAGCTCTGGAAATGCTCCCTCAAAACAAATCGTGACCCCAAAACATAAGTTATCAAGTTCATATAGCGTATAGTCATCTCCATAATCGAATGTGCCCTGGCCAAAATTTAGATTTTTCAAAAATGGCAAAACCTCCATGAGCGGTATGCGTTCACCAAAAGGGACAAGTCGGATTTTATTATAGGTTTTGTGGTAATTCCCGAATGAGTCAATAAGAGTGGCGCTGTTATAGAACCTGTATTTAAGACTTTGTCCATCCCACTCTCGCCTATAATCATTGAATCCAGTAACGAGATTGACATTGTTGGCTCTTGCCATATTTGCAATACGCTTTCTCAGATTGACTTCATGCAGAAGATAGGTGTTAATGGCTGATTCTGGGAAGATTACCAGATCAACGCTATCTCTTCTGGCAAGAATTTGTAATTGCTTTTCATACTTATCAAAATTTATTCCCATAAGACCAGTATCCCATTTCTCTTCTTGTGAAAGGGAAAGCTGAACAATCCCTACCTTGAAGTTATGTTTATCAAGAATGATGGTATGATCGCGATATATACCATATCCCAGCCATAATACGAAGATGCAAACAAGCAGAGCAATTACCTTCATCCCTAGTTTGGGAATTCGAAAAATTAGGGCATTTATATATAAGCAGGCCAGAGAAAGACCATAGATACCAAAAACATCTGCAAACTGAATCAGATAATAATAATCTGTAAGAGTATATCCGACATTTAGCCATGGAAAGTTTAAGGGACCCAATGTCATAAAGTATTCAAATGCAATCCACATCAATGGGAAAAGCCAGATAAAAGCCTTTTTAAAATGGAGTTGTACAAATTTGAGCAACCAGCTTAGCACTGCATAGTAAAGCGGATAGAGGATGAGAAGCCCAATAAATGCTAATATGTGAGAATATACAACACCGTATAAAGTTATACAGGTAATTATAAAACCAAAAAGGAAGCCAAATTTGAAAGACTGTTTCTTTGTTGCTTGTGTGATGAATATCAGATAGGGGACAAAAGCAAAAAATGAAAGAAATCCAAGTCCAATCTCAATAGAAGAGAGTCCGAAAAGCAGTGCAGATAAAAAGGGAAACCACCAGATTCTTCTTCGCTTCATTTAATCGTATTGAAATTCATAAGTGTAGAGTTTATCCTTTTCAACTATCCCCAAGTTGGTTCCATACACTATGATAGAGTTAGGGCTCGATGGTAAAGCGATACCTGACGAATGCAATTCAGTCAAGGTGCCAGAACTTACTTTATAACAAAAGATTTGTGCATATTTATCACAATAGTAGAGCAAATCTTTCGTGGCATATATAGCAGATATAATTTCCTTTGAGTCCAATGTACCAATAATTCCACCAAAGTTATCAAAGATTAGGATACTGTTGCTCTCACCATCTAACACAAAGCTCGCATCATTTGAAGTTGAAAGCTGAATAGGAGAAAGGATAGAGAATTTTCCGGCGCGGAATCTTAACTCACCAAGGTGGTTATAAGAAAAAAGTTCATTTTGTGCTGTATCAATTATCAGCAGCTCTCCGTTGTCTCGCACGGCTATGAGCCCAGGTTCTATAATCTCTTCAAATGTAATACTATTAACAAATTGTCCCATCTCATCAAATTGTATAATTTTATTTACAGCCCTATCTATAACAAATAGATTTCCCATCCCATCGACTGCAATATCTGTGATTCCCAAGAATTGCCCTTCTTTAAAGCCGAATTCTCCTATGCGCTGAACAATCTTGCCCTGTTGGTCAAGGCGATAGATTACATTATCTTTTTGGGAGAGAAGAAGAAAGGTTTGAGAGTAAGAAGAGTAACACACTTCATCAGGGGCAAAGGGTAAGGTGATTACTTTGGGAGACACAAGGGAGGAAGGAATACGACTTGATAGAAGTACAGTAGTCTCTGAACAGGCAAAAAGTAAAGGAATTAGCACAAATATTATACTAATATAAAAGATTCTTTTAGCGGTTGTGGAAGATGGAGCGATAGCTCTATACATTTTTATACCCCTTTTATTAAATCATATTTCGGTGGGTTGATGAGGCCGAATATCCTTTAATTTCCCCTGTATTCTTGATACATTCTGCCACTCATTTTTCTCAAGAGAATATACGATATCAACTTTGGTGCCTTTTTGCAAGAATGGCAGAAGATCTCCCATCTGGAAACCTATGAGGTCTAAAACAGCATTGTGCTGCATTATTTTAATTTTTAGATGATTGCTACCGACTGTATATGGATATCCCACGACTATGGCATCTTTACTTACGAAAACTGGATTCATATTTTGTGGCCCAAATGGGGCAAAAAGTTCAAGCCAGTCCAAAAGAATCTCGTTGATCTCGGATAGATTAATTTCCTGGGATATGTGAAGTTGCGGTTGAATATCTTCCAATGATAGCCTTTTGCTAGCATATTCATTCAGCTTTTCTTCAAAAACATCCAGATATTCTGGTAAAATGGAGAGCCCAGCCGCATACTTATGTCCACCAAAGGTTACAAGGTAATCTTGAAGAGTAGAGAGACATTCAAAAAGGTCAAAATTATATATACTTCTGCCAGACCCAACTTTCTCACCGTTGGAAAGAGTAAACAAGATTGTGGGTCTATTATATTTTTCAACAATCATTGATGCAACTATACCGATAACGCCAGGGTGCCAGTGGTCTGCAGTTAGAACGATAAAGAATGTCTGATCCAGGTCTGGATATTTTGCTTCTACCATTTCACATGCTTCAAGAAAGGTTTGCTGGTCGATCTGCTGCCGCTTCTGATTTTCTGCATGTATGGAGCGGGCGAGTTTTTCTGCCTCTTTTGCCTCTTGTGTAATCATTAGTGTAACTGCCTTTTTCGCGCTGCTTAGCCGTCCTGCCGCATTGATGCGTGGAGCCAGTTTAAACACAATATCACTGGATTTTAGTTTTACTGATTTTAATCCAGCCAGCTCAAGCAACAGGCTGAGTCCTAAATTTCCCCTTTCCTCTAACTTTTTTATCCCAAAAGACGCAAGGATTCTGTTTTCTCCATTAAGTGGAACTATATCAGCGATTGTGCCAAGCCCGACAAAATCTAAATAATTATAAACATGCTCGATTTTTTGCGGCGCAAGTTCATAAAATAATGCAGTCAACAGTTTAAATGCCATACCAACCCCAGCAAGCTCCTTATAGGGATAAGATACATTCTCCACCATGGGATCAAGAATTGCATACGCATTTGGTAGAGTTTCTCTTGGAGTATGATGGTCTGTGACAATCACCTCAATCCCTGATTCTTGCAGGTCTTGTATCTCATTAACTGCGCTTATGCCGCAATCTACAGTTATGACTAATTTTGCCTTTTTTGATTTTATAGCCCTGTTCCCACTGGCTGAAAGCCCATATCCATCTATAAGTCTATTTGGAATATAGAAATCTACATAAGCGCCGAGTTCTCGAAGTCCCATAATTAATATAGCCGTAGATGTGGTGCCATCAACATCATAATCTCCATAGATAAGTATTTTTTCTTCTTTCTCGATAGCATGTTTAATCCGTGCTACAGCCTTTTCCATATTAGCAAACAGGAAAGGGTCATGGAGATGAGAAAGGTCGGGTTTAAAAAATTTTCGTGCTTCTTCTGGTGTTTTGATACCTCTCTCAAGCAACAACCGCGCGATAGGCAGGGGACATCCAAGGCTTGATTGTAGATTTGTTAGCTCGTTAGAATCAGTGCTTGTAAAACTTCCTCCGCCTGCGGAGATAATCCATTTTTTTTTCACTTTATAACTCCGTATATTGTTCAATCAGTTTCTCTTGATAGAAACAAATTTTGAAACAGTATTCAGGGTGCCGTCCGATTGCAAGATAAAGAAGATAATAAGCCGAATTCTGTTCCCAACCTAACAAGTCGGGTGACAATCATTTATCTAGATCAGGCGTCACCGCATCCAGTCTATTTTCTGGACTCTCCTGTTATTTCAGGAGACTGATTTGAGCGGTCTACCCGAGGGTTATATGAGTGGAGCGTCTCAACCCCCTATTTGACCTTGCACCTAACAAGGTTACCAAGCTTTCTCGATTACTCGAGAAACTGGTGGTCTCTTACATCACCTTTTCACCCTTATCCGCCGGTAGGCGGACGGTCTGTTTTCTGTGGCACTTTCTTTCCCTCACAGGAACCTCGCCTCTACGAGGTGTTATGCTCCAAGGTGTTCGGACTTTCCTCTTCGATAAGATCGAAGCGATTGTCTAATCTTCTTTACCTGCTTTTCGGGGCGGCACCAGAATACGCGAACAATTTTCACAGGTAACAATAGAGTCCTGCTTTGATACTTCTAAGAGAATTTGAGGCCTAATTCGAAGATGGCATCCTGAACACACTCCATTCTCAACTGTCGCTATAGCCTTACCATTTTTATGCCTAATAAGGCGATCATATCTTCTATATAATAATTCAGGAATGCTTTTTGACAATTCTTTTTTCTTTTTCTCATTTTCAGCTATCTCTTTATCAAGTACAGCCATCTTCTTCTCGATTTTTTCTTTTTCCGCATCTAATTCTTCCTTGTGTTTTTGCGCTTCCTCTCCAATTTTTTTCTCCTCATTCCGCAGCGCAGTTTCCTCTTCCATTAGTTCAATTAGCTGTTCTTCAATCTGAGCATTATGTGCTTTTACACTGGTAATCTCCGAATTTAAGGCTTTGTATTCTTTGTTTGTTTTGACCTCTAAAAGCTGGCATTCATATTTGTTAATCCGTTCATTATTTTCAGCAATATCCAGCTCCAGTCTCTTTTGCTCATGGCGGTTTTGTTCGAGTCTTTGGCGTATATTCGCAACTCCTTCTTCTTCTCTTTTTACTTTTTCTTCAAGCTCATTAAGTAATCTAGGCAGTTTCTTTTTTCCCCTTATTGCAGCTTGAATTTTATCATCGAATTCTTGCATTTCACAAAGAATTTCTAGCTCTTTTAACATTCTAACTCCTTGCCTTCTTTATGCCTATCTCACACAATAAAAAATCAATCACACTCTTAGCCTTCTACAAGTAAACTAAAATCGCAAGATTGATAAGAGTGTGTAATTGCTCCGACTGAGATATAATCAACGCCTGTTGCAGCAACTTCTTTTACATTCTCAAGATTTATTCCACCTGAAACTTCTAACTCAACTTTTTTGTTTGTGATTTTCACTGCCTTTCTTATCGTTTCAGGATTCATATTATCCAACATAATCCTGTCTACTTTGTTGTCAATGGCTTCTTGCAGCTCTTCTAAATTTTTTACTTCAACCTCAACAAAAGTATTTGGAAGTGCGTCTCTGATTGTTTTTACAGCCTGAGTAATAGAGCCAACAGCAGTAATGTGATTATCTTTTATAAGTACAGCATCATATAAACCCATACGATGGTTATATCCGCCTCCCATTCTTACAGCATATTTTTCCAGTTCTCGGAGTAGGGGGGTTGTTTTTCGTGTATCGAGAATCTTGGCATTGGTTCCTTTAGTAGCCTCAACGAATTTCCTTGTTAATGTGGCAATTCCACTTAAGCGTTGAAGAAAATTAAGCGCAACGCGTTCAGCCTTCAATAAAGAAGAAATACTTCCACGCAGTAAGAGCACGCGAGCGTCCTTCTCAACATAATCTCCGTCGCTATTTCTTTTTGTGGATTGTATATCTGGATCAACAGTATTGAAAACCCGGATTGCTACATCAATACCTGCTATTATACAATCCTGCTTTGCGAGTATTACTGCATCAGCTATTTTATGGGAAATATTAAGATTATCTGTGGTGATATCTCCTGTCCCAACATCCTCGGCAAGACTATATTTAATGATTTCTTTAGTATCTAATTTTCCCATAGTCTGTTAAATAAAAAGAGGCAGTTACCCCGGTCATACGGGATAATTGCCTTTCTGTCAGATTGGGCGTAGCTAATATGTATAATTTAAAATAACATTGTAATTTTTTCATCAAAGCTCCAAGGTGCAACACTTGTGATATAAAAATTTTTTGTCAAATTTTTTCTCCCTTCAACCCGAATCGTCTTTCCAAGCCGAGTCGTGTTTGGTTACAGAAACACAAAGCCTTCAAAGAGCACAAAGAAAAGATAAATCCCAAATTACAAATATCAAATAACAAACAAATTCTAATGTTCAAAACTTTATCCGCCAACCGGCGGATCTCACAGGACAGGCGAAAAAAGGAGACTGGGAGAAGGGGGAACGGGGGAAAACGAGGCAGGATAAAATTTGATATTTTTCACAGCAAACTATTTTATCAAAAACCTCCCAATAAAGCTTTTTTTCATATATGCTGCATTTTCTGGGCATAATTCTACACAACAAAGGCAAAGAATACACTTTTGAGGATCAAGTTGTGGAATCTTATCATCTTTTTCCAATGATAGAGCCAGGGCGGGGCATGAACGTACACATATCTTACAGCGGGTACATTTTCCCGGCATGAAGGCAGGATGTGACCAGAATAATTTGCGAAAGATACCTATAAAAGGATAAGAAAAGTTCTTTAGCACAAAGTGGCTAAACTTGCTTTTTCTTATATTTACATTTTTAATACGATATCCTGCATCCACATCACCGCATACTCTCACTCCTGATAATGCAACCTTGGTTATCCTGGCTGCAGACACGATTGTGGGTATCCTTTCTGGTTTAAAGCCAATCATTCTTGCTGCCACATAATCAAGAGCCACTCCATCTTTACTCCCCAGAATTACATCAAAATGTTTCGGGTCTCCTGAGGAAGGTCCTTCTCCATCCATACCAATAATACCATTCATTAGGTTAAAGATTATTTTATCATGCACAAGATCATAGATATTGGCAATAAGCTCAGCAAATTTTGCTGGATTTGGAGCAATACGGTGATAGTTTGATTTAGCCAAACCTGGGACAACCCCATAACAGTTTTTCACCGCACCTGTAAAAAGTGTAAGTGTATGAGTCTTTAATTTTGGAAGATTGATAATTGCCTCACTCTCCATAAATGGCTTGCTTACTATAAACTCCAGATCGCCTATATCTCCTAAACTACGGGTAAATGTACAAACACCGGCAGAGGCAGGGTCAAGTAGCTTTACGCCATACCTTGTGGTGAGGTCTTGTATACCTGTTTCTTTTACCACCTTTTTATAACCTGCTGTACCACCTGGATTATCCAATAAAGAAATCTCCATAGAATAGTCTTGCAAAACCTCTATCAATGCTGACACGAAAATAGGATGCGTTGTGACAGCACG
Organism: Cloacimonadia bacterium; assembly: GCA_049975325.1. Lineage (GTDB taxonomy): Bacteria > Cloacimonadota > Cloacimonadia > JGIOTU-2 > JBNGDW01 > JBNGDW01. The sequence continues at coordinate 8,781 of JBNGDW010000011.1, forward strand.
AGCGGGGGAGTAGGGACCCAGCAAATTTGGTTTAAGAAGTATTGAACTTAAGGAAGCAAGGGTTTTTTCGAAATTTTGCTGCTGAAAAATCTCTTCAATACAGCGTTTTATTTCTTCTTTATGATATCTTTCACACTTCTTTACAACAACATCTATCATTTATATGTTCATCATTCTATTGGATTCAGAATCAGGTTCTTAAGCCTTATATTGAGGGAAAAATTGGGAACCATTAGGCACAATGTATGATTTAAAATTTTTACCATGTTTTTTTATTATAAAGTCCATACAATCATTAAATGATTTCATAGGTATAAAGTGAATCTTTCTTACTTTTTCTGGCTTGATGCTACTTACAACCAGAATATCCGCCTTTTTTAATAACTTACCTGTGGCAAATGCCCTATGTCCTCCTATCTGAATATCTTCCTTTCGTACCCTGAAAAGCTCATCCAGATTATCTACCTCAGAAAGGACTCTTTCCATTTCATCCTGTCCAATCCCATCAAGGCATTCAGCCACCAAAACTATCGTTCCTCCATTTTTTACCAATTCAATAGTATTATTCAAAGCCTTCTGGGATTGATAGAAGTTGATGTCCTTAGGGTATCCTCCAGGTGATACAAACACGACATCAGCATATTGATTAAATTTAACAGCATAAAGTCTTTGAATTGCATTTATACCTTCTTCAAATACTGCATTAATATCACCAGCAAAGCAGTCTACAAACTGCTTTTTGGTGTTTAACAGCATGTTGAGGCAGAAATCTACACTTGTTTTGGATGCAGCTTCACACATTTCACGATGTATCTCGTTGTCTTCTATGTTCCCTGTGCGGGCATAATCATGGATAATATTTGAGTGATTTCTTCTAATAGTTTCATAACCACAAATTCCAGGCAGAATAGTCTTTCTACCGCCACTAAAACCAGCAAAATAGTGAGTATTCAGTATACCGGTGGCAATGACGAAACCCGCTTCTGCAACAGTACGATTAATCCACAACTCATTACCAGATGTCATAGTTCCAAGATAGACAAGATCAGGAGCATGGCAGTCATGATTCTCTATTGAAAAATTATCTACAATCCAATCTCCATATTGAAATCTCATCTCTTCTTTGCTCATTTTTCTATGGGTCCCGTTTGCAATGACGAATCTGATGCTGTTTTTTGCAAATCCTGAAGAGGGAATCTCATTTATAAGGGGACGGAGCAAACCGGCGAATGGCCCTGGGCGAGTTATATCGCTTACTATGATAACTATACTTTCAGGCTTTTTATCAGCCAAAAGCTCTTTAAGTGGCGGTGTGCCAAGTGGATTTTTTAACTTCTCTTTAACCACCTGAGTGGGCTCTTCGGCAGGAGGTAGTGGTCGCATCTCCAGTACATCGATTAAATTTTCTGATGGCAAAGAGAGTATTTTATAGGTTTTCCCATATTTTAGCTCTATTTCCATATATCATCCTTCCTCAGAAATATGATTCATATAAAAAATATTTTTAGACCAAGAATGGTCAAGTTTAATGGGATTAGAAGGGGGGGTATCCTCTCTCTATGACTTTTTTCTTCTGAGGTTGATTTTGGTGGCATTTAACTCGTATTCAAATTATGCTTTTCGCAATATATAGGCTGCTTTTTATCTGTATCCTGGAGGGAGTTGGAGAAGTGCATAACGCAACTTGGATTATCGCAATGGGTAAAACCAAATGTATGTCCTAATTCATGCAGTGCCTCTTTAAGTACACGCTCATGAAATAGTTTGTTGTTCTCTTTTTTGCCATAGAAGCTTTCACGCAAGCGCGTCAAAGAAATAACACAAATCTTTCCTTTGTGTTCTGCTAATCCAAAAATAAAATTCAAGCCTCTTGTGTAGATATCTTTGTCTACAAGTCCCAACATACGATATACATCTGGCTTCAGGTTTTGTTTTATATGGTATAAAAGTGGAGGGGCAAAGTATTGATTTCGCCTTTCATTGTAGAAAAGTTTTGGAAGAGGGAGCTCTGGTGCCACCTTTATTTCCCCGTTAAAGTAAATGGCGAGTTGTTCTTGTAGCCACTGAATTAGGTCCAAATCAACATAGCCAATGGGTTGCAGATAGATATTTTGGGGTGATGCGGAACTCATTTTTGAGTTTAATGTGCCTCAAGCCAGTTTTTGCCATAACCAATATCAACCTCTAGTGGTACAATCGAGCTGTATTTGTCGGGTAACACGGACTCCATTTCCTTTTTAATCAGTTTTTTGTATTGATCAATCCTATCTGTTTTTACTTCAAACACAAGCTCATCATGAACTTGAATGATAAGTTTAATCGCGTTCCCCTTTTCTTTGATCCTTTCCTGAATGTTATTCATAGCGATTTTGATAATGTCAGCCGCTGTTCCTTGTATTGGCATATTTATTGCCATCCGTTCTGCGAAGGCTCTAACTTGCTTGTTACGGCTACTTATTCTGTCCAGATATCGGCGTCGATTGAATAGAGTTTTTACATAGCCGTTTTTGCGGGCGAATTCTATCGTCAGATCAATGTACTTTTTTACACCTGGATAATGGGCAAAATAATTATCGATAAATTCCTGAGCATCTGAATGTGAAATATCCAATTCCTGTGAGAGGGCATGAGCTCCCATTCCATACATTATACCGAAATTGATAACTTTGGCTCTTCGTCTTTGGTCAGAGTTAACTTCTTGACGCGGCACCCCGAATACAAGCGAGGCTGTTTGTGTATGGATATCTTCACCTTTCTGGAAGTTCTCTATAAGATTTTCATCACGGGAGATAATAGCCATAATACGGAGTTCAATCTGGGAATAGTCTGCTGAAAGTATAGAAAAATCCTTATTCTGAGGGATAAATCCCTTACGCATCTCCTTCCCGATTTCACTTCTGATTGGTATATTCTGGAGATTAGGTTCAGAACTGGATAGTCTGCCTGTTGCTGTAACAGTCTGGTTAAACGAAGAGTGAATACGCCCTGTTTTAGGATGTATCAATTTCGGAAAAGTATCAATATAAGTAGACTTAAGCTTTTTGAGCTGTCTATAATCAATAAGTTTTTCGGCTATTTCATAATCTTTACAGAGACTCGTAAGAACCTCTATATCAGTAGAAAATCCAGATTTTGTTCTTTTCCTGGGCGGGATGCCTAATTTTTCAAACAAGATATACGCGAGTTGTTGTGGTGAGTCGATATTAAATTTTTCTCCAGCAAGTTTATATATTTCGTCTTTGAGTATTTCAATTTTTGTTCCTAATTCTTTGGACAGTTCAGCAAACCACTCTACATCTATGAATATCCCATTGCGTTCCATTGCAGCAAGGGTTTTTACAAGTGGCATCTCAATTTTAAAGAAAAGTTCGGGCATATCAAGTTCCTTCAGCTTTTCTTCCAAAATGCTCCAGAGTTGAAATGAGATGTTTGCATCTTCCCCAGAATATCTTGCCGCGTCTTCTGGTGAGGTTTCTGAAAAGTTTATCTGATTTTTCCCCTTTTTCCCAATAATATTTTCTATGGGAATCATTTTATGCTGAAGATATTGCATACTGACCGCGTCTAAATTGTGTCGATGTTCATCCGGAGCAAGGAGATAAGCAGCAATCATTGTATCAAAATAAATATTTGTCATCTCAATGCCCTCATTCTGAAATATCATATAATCAAATTTTATGTTATGTCCAATGTAGCGTTTTGATGAGTCCTCAAGATATGGCTTCAGCATATCTAGGGCATACTTTTCGTCTAACTGATGACCATAATGATGCCTCAGAGGAATGTAATATGCCTTTTGGGGCTCAAAGCAACAAGAAATTCCAATTATTCTCCCATCGATTGTGCAGAGGGAGTCAGTTTCTACATCAATAGCGATATTCTTATGCTCTTTTAGTTTCTGGATAAATTTTTCAAAGTCTTTTTTTTCAGTGAGCAAGATATACTCGATAGGGGAGCCTTGCTTTTTTGAATGGGACTCTTCCTCTGGTGCAAAGTACTTCAGAAAAGAGTTAAGCTCATACCTCTTGCAAAACTCTTTTAATTCTTCTCCAAAGATATTCTGGATACGAAGTTCTTCAGGCGAAATATCAATGGGTACATCCTGTTTTATCTTTACCAGCTCCTTTGAGAGTAATCCCTGCTCTGCATATTTTTCTATATTTTCTTTGATGCGCGGAGGCGTGACCTTGTCTTTATTTTTTATTAAATTTTCTACACTTCCAAATTCTTTTATAAGTTTTTCTGCGGTTTTGGGTCCAATAGAAGGTATTCCTGGGATGTTATCAGCCGCATCACCAATAAGTGCAAGTGCATCTACCACCTTCTCTGGAGATAAGCCAAATCGCTTTTTCACCTCTTCTTCTCGAATAAAACGGTCTTTCATCGGGTCAAACAAGCATACATGGTCGCTCACCAGTTGATACATATCCTTATCTCCAGAAATTATAACAATATCATATTTGTCAGAAAGCCTTTTCATAAGTGTGCCGATTATATCATCAGCCTCGTAGCCTGATAGGGATAATTTAGGAATTTTAGCAGCCTGGACGAGTTGTTGGATCGGTTCTAACTGGTCAGCAAGGTCTTCTGGGATTTTTTCCCGGGTTGCTTTGTATTCTTTATATTTTTTGTGACGGAAAGTTGGTTCTTGCTCGTCAAATGTAATCACAAGATACTCTGGTTTAAACTTCTCAACAATTGAGACGAGTGTGCGTAAAAAACCGAATATTGCACTGGTATTCTCACCTTTTGAATTGATAAGAGGGCGATTCTGAAACGCATAGAATGAGCGATAAACAATCGCTGTACCGTCAATTATATATATTTTCTCTCTCATAATATTACTACTACTACAAAATTTTCTTCTTATTGTCAATAATAACTTGACAAAAAATTCTATTTATACTGAAAAGTGCCTATGATAAAAGGTATTAGAGTTTTTCTTATTGTATTGTTTCTTTTGGGCTCGTGCTGGCAAGTTTTTGCTGATGAATTTTCGGTATCTTATGTTAATTCTTCTAGAAAAGACCGCATTCCTGTGTACTTTTTAGAAGGGGGGAAATATGTTAATATTTATGATTTTGAGCGAGCATTTGATGCCAACTTAACGATAGATCCTGGCAGCCAAATTATAACTCTTAATCTTCTGAACTCACGCTGCGTATTTTTCTTTGAAAACTGCTGGGTCAAATTTGGGGAAAAGTATTACAATTTATACAATGAAATACTCATTGAAGATGGTGCTTTTTATATTCCGGACTACTTTATGTTCCTTTGTGGTGAAAAGTTTTTCCCTGATCGGATAACCCTCGAGGGCAAACATGTTGTAGCGAATTTAGATTCTATGGAAGAATTTACGATCAAGCGTATTGTGCTTGACCCCGGGCACGGAGGGAGAGACCCTGGTGCTGTGGGGCGACACCTTGGAGTGTATGAAAAAGATATTGTACTCGAGATAGCAAAAAAAACTAAAAGACTGCTTGAAGATAATCTTGATGTTGAAGTCTTTCTTACCAGAGAAGATGATAGGTTTGTCTCTCTGGCAGAAAGAACCGAATTTGCAAATAGACATAAGGCTGATTTATTTGTTAGTATTCACTGTAATGCTGCATATAACTCCGTAGCAAATGGAACCGAAGTATACTATCTTTCTCCAGCAAAGACTGATGAAGCTCGAGCAGTAGAAGCGCTGGAAAATGATGCGATTAGATTTGAATCTCCTGAGACCAGAAAACACTATACAGATCTGGATTTTATTCTTTACGATATGCGTCAAGCAGAGCACTTGCGTGAAAGCATTGAGCTGGCAGAAGTATGCCAGCAGTTATTGGTAAAAGAACTGGGCACAAAAGACAATGGGGTAAAATTTGCTAATTTTTATGTGCTGTGTGGAGCATTTATGCCTGCGATTTTAGTAGAAGTGGCTTTTCTTTCCAACCCATCGGAAGAAAGGAAACTAAGAACATCAGAATTCCAAGAAAAAGCTGCTCAAGCAATTTATACAAGCATTAAACAATTTAAAGAAAACTATGATATGATAAATTAAAAAATTTATCATATGCAATGGATTTAGACCCTTCGATAATTCTCAACATTAGGTAAAGTTAATATTTAAAAAGGACTAAAAATAATAAAGATTGACAGCTTTATTCAGGTTCATATCTTTTATTTAAAGGTTAAAGGTCTTTTAATAGAAATATAGGGGGTGACAGGTCTCGACAGGGACATTAGGTGCAAGAGCTGCATACCAGGGAGATCACCTGTCCTGCTACTCGCCAGCTGGCGAGTAGAAAATGGTGATGCTAAATTGAAGTGCAGATGAAAATCTGGCATTAGCTGCTTAAGAAAGTAGCTACATCTGAGTAGATGTTGCCATTTGCACCTACACAGATGTCGGTTAAAAATGGCTTTGATACTGTGATGCCTATAAGCAGTATCTAGATTACGATAGGCTGGTTCTGCAAGAATTTGCTTGTTGTTTCAAGCAGAATGAGAAAATTACAACAGGCTATGTATGTAGAAGTTCTTGTAACTAGGTCTCTGGACGCGGGTTCGATTCCCGCCACCTCCACCAGTTTCATCTCAATAACTCTCAAGATTACATAATATAGCAAGCAGTGGGGATATTTTATAACACATTAAGCTTCCAAAATTTGACAACAATCTAATATTGCTGAGTTTATAAGTTAAATCTAAGAGCCACCATAGCTCAGCGGCAGAGCAACTGATTCGTAATCAGTAGGTCGTGGGTTCAAGTCCCTCTGGTGGCTCCAGAATATAGGTGTATAAATTATAATCTTTGCTTAGTACAGAATATGCATTTTTATAAGAAGAAACTTCGCTCAATTCGGAGAAGCTATTTCCTTGCAAAAGCCGGAGAAAGTCTGTTCCTGCTTTTCTCCATGCTTCTTGTGATTTTTGTATGCACCTCGTTTCTTGTTTTAACATTCCAGAATAACTACAACGCTTTGCATATCATTGTAAGCATATCGAAAATTATCTCAACCTTAGTTGCGGTGTTTTTTATTATACAGATTATCAGATCCTATCCATCCCTCCACACCACAGCTGCTTGGCTTTCCGAACAATATCCCCAGTATCACGAAGCATTTCTATCTGGCTTAGAATTAGAAAACGAAGGCTTAAATCCGCATTACTCAAAAGAGATAATAAATGCAACAATCTCCCAGGCTGACATCTATGCCAGGGAACTTAGATCAGGCGCTATTGTTAATAAGAAAGAGATATTTCGGCCAGTTAAGATATTTATTAGTATATTCTGTGTAGCCCTTTTATCCTTTCTTATAACTCCACAAACCTTCACACTTTGTTTTGCCGCACTTCAAGATGTAGAACAATTCGCTCCACAGTATGAGAGTGAAATTTATGTGGTCCCTGGTGATACAACCTTACTCAAAGGAAGCAATCAAACCATTGAAATAGAGAATTTTTACCCCGAGCTCACTTATACACTCCATTTTGAGCAACACAGACGGTGGGAAACAATCACATTGGCAAAAGATAATTATACCTTTTACAATATTGACGAAGATATTTCCTATTATGTTGCTAATGAAATTGCGGGTTCCGATACTTTCTATATAAAAGTGCTTGAAAAGCCGGTAATTAACTCGCTTGATATTAGTTACTTATATCCTAAATATTCTCAGTTGCCTTCTAAAACCGAAAATAATGCGTCGGGTAATATCATAGCACTGAAAGGGACAAAAATCAGCCTTACAATTACTGTAAACAATGAACTCCTTGACTATCGTATCGTATTCTCTGATGGTACTACCTGGAAGCTGGAGAAAGTAGGGGACTTTCAATATACTACTTCGTTTAGTGTTGAAAAGAACGGGACATATCATTTCTATCTGGAAGATATTCTTCATAACACGAATCAACCGATTGAATATACTATATATGCAGAAGAAGATATCCCGCCAAGAATAGAGATTCTTGCGCCAGCAAAGGATAAAATACTGGCTCAATCCATGACAGAAGATATTGAGTTCCTTGCTACAGATGATTTTGGTATATCTGAAATCCAGATTATTTTTAAGAAAAACGATGAAGATTATACCTCGAGAACTATCCAAAAAAACATAAATCAAACTACAGTCCGATCCACATATACATTTGATTTAGGAGATCAAAATCTGCTCCCGGGCGATGTCATCTTCTATTATCTCTTTGTATCTGACAACTGTACAGTACCTGAGTCCCAGAAATCAAAATCAAAGATTTATCTATTGAAATTCCCCTCGACAGAAGAGCTGTATGATGAGATACAAAAAGAGCAGGATTATAAATACGAGGAACTTTCCAGAACATTAGAAGAATCAGAGAAAAACAAACAGAAATTTGAAGAGCTTCGCCGCAGATTTCTTAAACAGGAAGAATTTACATGGGAAGAAAAGGAAGATATAAAAGAAATACTTCAAAAACAAGAGAAATTTGCTCAAAAGGCAGATGAAATAGCTGAAAGCTATAAAGAGTTTATTGACGAGCTCGAAAAGAATAGAGCTGTCTCAAGTGAAACTTTAGAAAAGCTTAGGCAAGTTCAAGAAATAATGGAAGATATAGCTACCCCTGAGTTGCGGGAGACAATGAATAAGGTCCAAGAGGCAATCGAGCAGATTACCCCTGAACAAATGCAAAAGGCTTTGGATGAGTTTAAATTCTCACAGGAAGAATTCAACCGAAAATTAGACGAAACTCTTGATCTGGTGAAGAGCATACAGCTTGAACAGGAGATGCAGAAATATTTACAACAAGCAGAAGAACTTGAAAAGCTTCAGCAGGAAATAAATAGCAAAACAAATGAATGCATAGCAAATCAAAAAGACCTGCAAGACCTTTCTTCTAAACAGCAAGAGATAGCAGACCAATATGATCAACTAACAAGTGAGCTTGGTGAATTTTCAGATAGACTATCTCAAGAAAGTGAAAGGCAGGCTGCTGAAGAACTGCAACAGGCGTTAGAAGAGCTTAATAATGCAGAAGTTTCTAAAATGCTTCAAGATGCCAGCAGGCGAATATCCTCTAATAACGCGCAAAATCTCCAATCAACCCAAAATTCTATTCTCCAAAATTTTAAACAACTAAAACAGTCCATCCAATCTGCCCAAGGGATGATGCAGATGGCAATGCAGGCACAGATAGCATCAATGATTGAAAGAACTCTTATCGAATTACTTTACTTCTCTTATGAGCAGGAACAAATACTGGATAGTAAATATACTGCCTATGACATTTTTGATAAAGAGGTCGCGATTTATGAGGGGCTCAAAAACTCTGTAAATCGTCTGTTTAGTGTACCGCAGATGATGCTCATGGTCAGTCCGCAATTTTCACGGCATACAGCTGAAACGCTTAATAGATTTGAGCAGATGTTTGAATCAATTCAGGATAGGAGAAATTATAATGTACAGCCAGATAAACAGTCTATTTATTCTTCGCTAAATATTATGATTATTGATCTTTTGCAATCTCAGTCTCGTATGCAGGGTGGGGGAGGTGGCATGCAAACCTTGCTTCAACAGCTTCAAAAGCTATCTGAGAGTCAAGGCTCAATCAACCTGCTTACTCAGGCATTGCTTGAACAGATGGTTACCCAGATGCAGCAAGCACAGGGGCTTAGTGCTCAACAGCGACAAATGATAGAAAGAATCGCAAGGGATGAACAGCGTATTAAAGAAAATCTCGAGCGGATTCTTCGCGAGTTTCCAGAGGCTGAAAAACTGCTCGGCAACCTGGAAGATGTAAAAAAGGATATTGAGGAGGTTCTAAGTAAATTAGATAGGGGAATTATAGATGAGGAGGTTATTCGCAAACAAGAGAGAATCTTATCCAGACTGCTGGATGCACAGAAGTCCGTCCACCGGAGAGACTTTAGTAAAAAAAGAGAGGCACAAACCCCAGAAAGCCAGTTATACGAGGTGCCTGATACTTTACATATTGAGACACAATCAATGCAGGTAAAAGATATACTGAAAATTATTAACGAGAATTATCCAGAAGAATATCATCGCCTTATTAAAGAATATTTGCAGAGGATACAAAATGAGGAATAAAATAATTTTTATTATATTGGCATTACTGGCACTTGGATCCTGGGCAGAAGCATATCAAGAGGATGATTTAATTCGATTGAGATTGCGTCAGGCAGATGCTTTTATCCGACAGAAACAATTTGATAGAGCTGAAGCAATCTATAAAAATCTACTGCAGGAAGTTCCGCATAATGTTACTGTAATCCAGCATCTTGTTCAATTTTATCTATCCCAAAATGAATTTTCTAAACTTCTAACTCTTCTGGAATCTGAAAAAACCTATCTGAATTCAGAATTTATATCACTAATTCATATAGAAATAGACCTTAAAAAGGGAGAAATAAGCTCTGCTGAAAAAAAAGTAGAGGATATGATTAAAGACCATCCCGATGACCAGAATCTTTATAGGACCATAGCCACACTATATACACGATATGCCCATTTTGAGCATGCTATACAGATTTATAGAGAGGCACGGGGAAGATTCGATAATCCCACACTTTACGCACGAGAATTAGCATTACTCTACGAATATCAGATGAATTTTGAGGCAGCAATAGAGGAGTATCTGAATATTTTGGATAGGTACTCATATAGTTTTATCAAATATCGATTAGAACAACTGGATGTTGAAAACGAATTGATTGTAGAGGCTCTACAGAAGCGAACTGAGTCTAGTGAAAATGTGGAGATGAAGTCCCTCTTAGGAGAATTTTTGCTAAGAGGCAAGAACTATGACCTTGCCTTTGAGGTGTTTAAGGAGCTGGGGGGCAACTATCTTCTCAACTTTGCAGAAATCTGCGAAAAACAGGGTCTTTTAAGCCTGAGTATCAATACCTATCAAGAGATACTGAAACAAAAGCCCGATTTTCAAATGAAACTGCTGGCTTATGAAAGAATAGGGGAGTTGTATAGAAAACTTCATGAGGAAGAATCTGCTTACAATGCGTATATGCATATCTTAGAACTTTACCAGCAAAATTCAAGAATGATGCCAGATCAGGTTATGCAAAGGGCTTTGAGTAATCTTGCTGAACTAGAAATAATACTACACGATAATACAGAAAAGTCAAGGCAATTTTTACAGCGCGCGCAAGGATTTGCCCGCAGCCAAAACGATAGACTTAAACTTTCTATCTTGCTTGCAGAAAGTTACTTAAATGATAAAGAGTTTGATAGGGCTGTTGAAATTTATCGATCAATTCTGGAAAATCAAAAAATATCGCAGGATATCAAGTATCAGACGAAATACAAGCTTTATTTAGGGTATCATTATGCAGATAATCCTGAAAAAGCGGATTCTGTTTTTCAAGATGTACTAACATACGACCAGAACAGTAATTACTTGAATGATATGGTCTCTATACAGACTTTTTTACAGAAAATTACGGGAGAACAGCGGGATAGTGTAATACAATTTTTAGGTTCGATGATAAGCAATGAGGACATTAAAGAGGTAGAAGAGCTTTATAATAATCTTTTGAGTAGCGTTTCCGCCAGTTGGCGGATTATGCTAATTCAGAAAGAGATGGCAGATTGTTATTATTCTAATTTTGAATATAGCAAAGCTGCTGGATTATACGAAAAGCTTTCACAGACTGTTGGTTCCAATCCGCCAGTTGGCGGATATGATGAATATATATACAAGCGACTTGGGGATTGCTATCTTGAGCTTGAAGAATATGCTTTAGCAGAAGAATGTTATAAACAATTTCTAATAGATTTCCCAACTAGTGCATTTGCTCCTGAAGTCAGAATGAAACTACGGGAAAGTCAGTACAGACTGTGATTATATAAACGGCTAGAATAATATACTATCCAATTCAGGAGTAAAGCCAAGATACTTATTCTCCTTATTTTCGGTAGTCATAATATGTCTCTCACATGGAGGCAAACACCTTTTTCTTTCGCCGTTGTTCTTCAGTGGCTAGTGCTCGCTGCGCCTCATCCCAGTCCTGCCAGATGCCATATCTCCATCCCATCAAGGCAAGCCTTCAGGTTTACTCCCAGAAGAGGAATACCCGCGATATGAATAATGACGTCGGCGTTCAATATCACAACTTCGTCCTTTTTGGCTTTCTTAACCTTCGCGGCATCACCTGCGATTTGGGGTTAGAAACTACATTAAAAATGTAAAATTTAAAATGAAAATACAAAGAATCCCAAAAACTAAATTTAACTCTTTTGTGAGTTATATAAGATATAATAATTTGGTTGACATATAAACGAATTTGTTAATGTCTGATAATATATATTATGTAAACTTATGGAATATTCTGGAATTTGCTTTTTAAAAGGAGGTTATCCTTATCTTTCCCCTGTTATGAAAAGCCTTGGTATTAGAACTTGACAGAAAAAATATAAAAATGAAATATCTTACCATATAAAGATTAGCAAATATGGCTAAAATTAAAAGTATCCATCCGCCAACTGGCGGATTTGTTGTCCGCCGACCAGCGGATACTGGTAATAGGAAGGAACGAGAATGAAAAGTATGACAGGCTTTGGCAGTGCTGAGTACCATAAGGATGGACTCCAATTGCAGGTCACGGCAAAATCTCTTAATAGTAAGTATCTTTCTGTGAAGTGTAAGAGTCCTGATGGCTTCCCGGAGGAGCTTTCATACAAGATTGAGAATCTTGTGCCACAATATATCAAACGAGGCTGTATATTTCTGAAGATAAAGGTCACATTTAACCAGAATAAGCACGCGTCGGGAATAGAGATTAATCATAAACTTGTGGAAACTTATATTAAACTGTTGCGGGATTTGATAGAGCGTTACAGCCTATCTTCCGACATCAAAATAGCTGATATACTGGCTTTGGGAAATATTTTTACCTCCCCTACCGAGGAATATAATCTTCCGAATTTTCAAGAATTGGTGCTAAAGGCTACTGTCGAAGCTCTTCTTGAACTTAATAAAGCAAGAGAACAAGAGGGAAAGGCTATGGAGGAATTTTTTATTAAATCAATCAATAAAATGGAAATATCTCTGGGGAGTATTGAGCTTGCGGTCCCCAAATTTTTGGCTGAATTGAAAGGAAAGACTAAAAAGGCCATTGACGAGTTGATTAAAGGAGTCCCGATTGAGAAAGAACAACTCGCCTTACAGATTTCGACCTTTATTGACCGATCTGATATTACAGAAGAGATTGTTCGCTTAAAGAGCCATTTAAAAAAGCTACATGAGCTTATATCCACAAAAGGGGAAACAATTGGTCATTCATTAGGCTTTGTACTTCAAGAAATGCAACGCGAAATAATGACGATTTCTGCAAAGTATAATTATGCCCCAATGTTCCCAGAAATATTAAAGATCAAAGAAGAGATAGAAAGGTGCAAGGAACAAGCCCTAAATGTCGAATAAACCGCTTATTACATGGAGATCTTTCCCTTTCATTGAATTCCCCTTGCAGTCGCTTATGGTAGTGGCTATCTTTGCACTGGTAGCTGTTTTTATTTACACAGTCACTAGCAGCATGTTTTGGGTTATACTAGCTCTTATTTTTCTTTTCATTTCCTTATCTCCTTATTTTTCCCCAAGTTATTACTCACTTTACGATGATTATCTTGTTGCACAAGTATTTATTTACAAACGGAAAAGACAATACAGTGAATTCAAATGTTTTTATGCTGACAAACGAGGAGTTATGCTGAGCACCTTTTCTCGCCCCAGGGGTTTAGACAGATTTAGAGGACAGTCTTTGCGATTTTCAAAAACACAGGAAGAGCGAGAGCAGGTTCTTAAATTTTTTGAAGAAAAGATAGGAAATCGATTCTAATTTAACATGAGTACAAAATCCAACAAGCTGTCTAAAAGTATAATCCTTGATTTTTTACATATACAGCCCAATAAGGGTATTACTGCCAAAACATTAGCGAAAAAGTTTCATATTCACCGGCGGGATTACCAAAAGTTACTAAGTATACTCAAAAAATTAGAAGAAGAAGGCGCAATTCAAAAGGGGGGCAAACGATATTTCGTAATGCCCTTATATAACACAGTACAGGGCATTTTTGACGGCACCGCACTGGCAAATAATTACTCATTTGCATATGTAATTACAGATAAAGGGGATATCAAAGTCTATAGCGAAGACACTCTGGATGCTCTTGACGCAGACCTGGTTGAGGTGGCAATATTAAAAAAACGGGTAGGACAGACTATCGGAAAGATTACCCGTGTTATTGAGCGAGCCAGTAGACAAATTGTCGGAAATACATATATATACCATGACAAATTATACCTTATTCCAGATAATCCCAAAATAGATAGCGATGTCAAAATAGTTGCTGCACCTGAGGATATAAAAAGAGAGCGATATAAAACCCAAAAAGTAGTAGCAGAAATTATTGATTTTGGGGATCGAGGGAAAGGCATTCCTTTAAGAGGTAAAATCATAGAAGTATTAGGCAATGTCGATGACCCCAAAATAGATTTCCTCTCTGTTGTCAAGCAGTATAAGCTTCCAGAAGAATTCCCTCTTGATGTTCTTAAAACAACAGAGGATTTATCAGAAGGGATTTTGCCAGAAGAACTCTCAAGAAGAGAAGATTTTACCAATCTTCTCTCATTCACTATTGACCCTGTAACTGCAAAGGATTTCGATGATGCCCTCTCTTTTGAAGTGTTGGACACAGGCTATAGGCTTTATGTGCATATTGCCGATGTCTCTCATTATGTCCCCCAAACCTCTCCTATCTTTGAAGAAGCGGTTGCAAGAGGCAGAAGTATCTATCTTCATCCAGATGTTATACCAATGTTGCCACCAAAATTGAGTAACAATCTATGCAGTCTTGAGCCTGATAAAGAACGACTTGCTCTCTCGGTTATCGTTGATTATGATAAGAACTTTGGTGTAACAAACCGCAGTATTGTTCCTTCTATAATTAAAAGTAATGCCAGGCTAACCTATGAGCAGGTTGATAAACTGTTTGGAAAAGAGCCTGACCATGCAATCAGTAAAGAGGTTGCTGATGTACTTTTGGCTATGCGTCCCCTGGCTGCTCACCTTACGAAAGAGAGGCATGCGAGAGGAGGGTTGGATTTTGATCTCCCTGAGTCTGAATTTATTTTTGATGAAAATGGAAGTCCTGTTGATGTTGTCAGAGCACTCTCAACAGAAAGTCATCTCTTGATTGAAGAGTTTATGTTAGTAGCAAATCAATTTATTGCAGAACTGCTTTCACGGAAAGCCAATGCCAGTATCTTTCGTATTCATGAGCCTCCATATCCTGTAAAAATTGCAGAATTTGCTCAAATTGCAAAAGCATATAATTACTCACTTGATTTTAAGCATAAGAATATCAATCAGGCAATCGCAGAATTCCTTGATTCTATGGAGAATGAAAATCATCATCGAGTTTTTGATTATTTACTACTTCGCAGTCTAATGAAAGCAAAGTATTCATACAGGAATGTTGGTCATTTTGGATTAGCATTGAAATCCTATACTCATTTTACCTCCCCTATCCGCCGTTTTCCAGACCTTTTGGTGCACCATCAAATCAAACAATTTATTTTTCAATGGACATCTGAACGGTTTAAATTAGAAGAAATAAAGTCATTTGCCGAACACTCATCAGAGCAGGAAATAGTTGCACTTAACGCAGAGCGGACACTGGGGAAATTGCGGAAAAATCGATTTATGGCAAAAAATATTGACAAAATATTTCAAGGAATTATCGTTGATTTTAATAAAAAGAATATATTTGTTGAATTAGACCAATATCCGATTGAGGGATTCATTCCTGTTGCCTCCCTTACCGATGATTATTATCAATTTGATGATAGAAGCTATACTATGGTTGGCAAACGAAGAAAAAGGCGCTTCTTTCTAGCCCAACAGGTAACCGTGTGTGTAAAAAGAGTAGAGATTGGGATAGAATTCGCTCTAATGGAATAAATTCTCCCTACATCTTATGAATCGCCAGTCCTTTTATATCTTCCATAGATTCTCCAACAGCCTCGGAAAGAGTAGGATGGGCATAGACAATCTTCTCTAATTTTTCAAGAGTGATATCCTGTCCAAGCAAAACAGCCCCTTCAGCGATAAGTTCTGTCGCCTGCGGACCTATAATATGCATTCCCACAAGTTTATTTGTATCTGCAGCTGCGATTGCTTTTACAAAACCAAAAGTATTAGCCTGGGTTACAGCCTTACTATTTGCAGTAAAAGGAAACTTTCCAATCTTAACATCATCATATCTTTCTCTTGCTTGAGCTTCTGTTAGTCCAACTGAGCTGATTTCCGGGTTTGTAAATGTACATCGTGGGATGTTTTCATAGATTAGTTGGTCAAGATTGGAAATTATATCTTTTTCTTGCCGGGCAATTTCCGCGGCAGTAATCAATCCTTGTCTGCTTGCAACATGAGCAAGTAGCATCTTTCCAGTCACATCCCCTATTGCAAATACATTCGGCAGATTGGTCCGAAAATGGCTATCAGTTTTTATTGCTTGGTTTTCCCATTGGAGAGTCGCATTGTGAAAACTAATATCACAATAAGGCCTTCTACCAACACTCATAAGCACAAGATCTGTCTCAATCTGCTTCCCATTAGATAGATTAAGCAGTACCTTATCTGCATTTTTCTTATAACTTTCTATTGTGGTGTTTGGATAAACGCCAATCCCTTGTTTTTTTAAAGCTAATGTCAGTCTGCGGGAAACCTCTAGATCTTCTGTACTTAATAAAGTAGGCAAAAACTCTACAATATTAACACTTACACCTAATTGCGAAAAAATAGAGGCAAATTCGCAGCCAATAACACCACCCCCTATTACCACAAGACTCTGGGGCAATGTATCAAGCTTTAGCATCTCTTTTGAAGAAATTATAGAGCTGTAATCAAATCGCATAGACATAAGTTCTTTTGGGATAGAACCTGTTGCAAGGATAACATACTTTGCCTTAACCTCTCCATTATTATAAACAATCCTATAACCATCGTTCTCTTTGTATATGTCAGTGACTTTTTCGGTAAGAACAGGAATTTTGCGTTTTCTAAAAATAAATTCGATACCGGAAACAAGCTGATTTTTTGCCTCTTCTTTTCGACTAAATACACGCTTGAAGTCTACTGAAAGGCCATTTATGGAGATACCAAAATCCTGAGCATGAATGCATTCATTATATAATTCGGCAGTTTTTACAAGAGCCTTCGTGGGTATGCATCCCCAATTAAGACATATCCCTCCAAGCCTCTCTTTTTCAAAAACAATATTATCGATTCCATATTGATTCAATCTGATAGCGGTTACATAGCCCCCTGGTCCGCCACCGATAATTGCGACTGTATATCTGTTCATGAATTCT
>JBNGDW010000012.1:0-25928 GCA_049975325.1 Cloacimonadia bacterium
AATGTCCCTGATTAAGGGCAGAATATGCAGAAAGAAAATCAAAATACTTCTTACCTTCAGGGTCCCAAACATACACTCCCTCTCCTTTAGCAATAACAACGGGCAAGGGATGATAGTTATGAGCACCATAACGGTTCTCTAACTCCATAGCCTCTCTACTGGCGATATTGCCATATACCAGATTTTCCTTCATTATGCCTCCGCAAATTTTTGCCCATCTTTGACCAGTTCCTCCTACCCCTGTCAAGGAGATTAATCTGCTATATTTATACCTAGGATAAAATTTCTTTCTTGTAGATAGAGACGGTAAAGTATCTGGGTTTTAGTTAAGCGAAACTCAGAAATAAATATATGCCATATCAACAAGAAACATCTGACTACTTGGACTTGGAACAAGGATTTGCCTTGTGAGGAGATAGAATGTGATGTCCGCCAACTGGTGGAATTTCACAGAGCAAGCAAAAAAGCAATGAATAATGGAAAATGAATAATGAAAAGGTAAAAGATAAAAGGGAAACCCAATGAAATATCCATCCGCCAGCTGGCGGATTCATTATTCCTGCCTCCTGTTTCCTATTCTCCATTTCTCCCAGTCTCCCCGCCTCCTACTCACCTTGTCTCATCTTTCCTGTGCTTTTAAATTATTATGAGCCAATCTGTGCTATTTCATAATTCTTGACAGAATCTTATCATTGTTGCAAAATGCATTTTAATAAAATATTTGAGAGGGCAAAATGAAGACATCCAGGGTTATGCACATTATTTGCATAGGTATCATAATAAGCACACTCACGCTTATGATAAGTTGTGGCAAAGAAGCACCCGAAGAAGAGGCTCTGCCACAACCAGAAGAACAGCCTGCAGAGCCAACCATTACCCCAGAAGAGAAAAGAGATTCGCTTGAGGATATGACTGGTGAAATAATAACAGAACCGCGAGCACCTTGGGAAGTTCCAGGAGACAGAATTTACGAATTACAGGTAGTTGCGTCCCGTGATTACTCAAAGATTTTTGAACTGAAGGAGAAATTAGAGCAGCTTGGATATGATGTAAAAATCACCACTACTCAAAAAAATGGCGAAACTTTCTACCGCTTAAGGATGAAAGGCTTATATACCCAATCTGAAGCCGAAAAACTCGGAGAACAGCTTAAAAGCCAGGTGCCTGTAGTGAAAGATTATTGGATTGCAAAAGTAAAATGAACTAAAAACTAGACTAAATACAAGTCCTATGTCGATCACAATGAATGAGGAGAGAAAAAAATAACTTCCGAAGCTGGACAGAAATAAATCTCGACCACTTCCGTCATAATATAAATGAACTAAAAAAGTTCTTAAATCCAGATGTAGCCTGGTTGCAAGTAGTCAAAGCAGACGCATATGGACATGGAGCAATTGAGATTTCAAGAGAAGCAGAACTTATGGGAGCAAACTGGCTTGGTGTCGCAAATTCTGATGATGGGACTCTACTTCGCCTGGAAAAGATTCAAACCAATATTCTCATATTGGGTCCATCGCTCCTAGCAGAAATTGATGATATCATTCAATATGAACTCGTTCCCTCAATATCATGCTTAAAATTTGCTGAAAAATTGAACCAAGCTGCTGAAAAACGTGGTATCACAGTACGGGTTCATATAAACTTTGATACGGGTATGGGCAGAGATGGTTTTTTATGGACAGAAGCGAAAGAGGTGGCAAAAAGGTTAAAAAATCTCTCCCATCTTGAAATAGAAGGCATTTTTTCCCATTTCTCCATGAGCGAAAAGTCAAAAGACCGCCTCACCAAGATACAGGCACAAAGATTTGATTCTGTCATCCATGCCTTCCAAAGCATAGGAATTTACCCAAAAATAAAACATATCTCCAACAGTGCTGCAGTGATTAACTTCCCAGAATTTCAATATAACATGGTGCGTCTAGGACTCGCATCTTACGGAATTTACCCCGACAATACACTGCGTAAGGCGGTATTTCTTCAGCCCGTTATGACTTTTAAATCAAAAATAAGTATGATCAAGGACTTTCCAGCTAATTTTGGGATAAGCTACCGGCAAAGTTTTATAACCAAGAAACCTGTAAGAGCAGCAATCCTGCCCGTTGGCTATGGAGATGGATATAACTTTCTCCTTTCAAATCGTGGCAAAGTAATTATCCGGGGAAAATTATGCCCTGTAATTGGCAGAGTAACTATGGATATGATTGTTGCCAATATCTCCAATCTCCCTGAGGCAGAAGTAGGTGATGAGGCCACCCTGCTCGGTGAAAATGGCAACCTGGTTCTATCCGCTAAAGAGATATCAAACCTGTATAATGGACTTTCTTATGAAACCGTTTGTAATATAGGAAGAAGGGCTCAAAGAATATTTATCCGAAAGAACGAAAATACACGGATTGAGCCTATCTCTCGCCGCTCTTTTATTGCAAAGGATTTCTCAAACCCAAAATTAGAAAAAATAATTCAATCCTCAATCAATCAGCGGCTCAATAGTAAAGAAATAGGTGGTATTATCTATAACGAACTGCTGGAGGACCTGTTTTCAACTTCGGATCACGGTATTACATGGAAAAGAGATTTCTCGCATAAAGTCACATTTTATCTACGAGATAAGAGCCAACAGGAATCATATCCATACAGTCAAAGAATGTACTTGGTAAAAACTGAATTGAGTTATAAAAAAGTTTTGCAAAATGAGTGGTTCAAGATCGTGTGCGCAACTTCATTAAAAGACCTTGAACAATACTTTCAATCACCAGTTGTGGAATATAGATGGTTATTAGACCGGAAAATCAATCTTAGAGATTCATTCAAAATTGACGAAATATTAGTAGAAAATATCCCCTTAAACTATAAAGTAATAAATAATCACTTACATAAAGGCGATGAGACCAAGCAGAATCTTGAAATCGAGTGCACCCATCCTTCCATTAAGCATCTTATTGGCAAGGAGGTCACTTTTACTATCAACACGACAACATATTACCCGGCACAGAAACATGAGCTTTCTATCTATATTTCCGAATTGACAAAGGGCTTATCCGTTGCCTTTGATTTTGCTAATACTGATATAAAAGAGGCTGAGGCGATAACGATTTTTGCTGGTAAGAAGAAATATCCTTCGCGTATTAAAAAAGATAAACAAATAATAATAAAAATTCCTCCTGATGAATGGGTGTTTCCAAATAGTGGTATCGTTTTTGTATGGTAATCATTGCTAAAAATTACCCGGAGTTCAAATTATGATTACTCGGTCCCAGAAAGCAAGATTAGGCGTATTTGTCGCGGTAGCAATAGGACTTATCATAATTCTGATTGCCCTCATAATTGGTAGCCAATTCTTCGAGCGGCGCGATATATATTATGTTGCCTATGAAGATATATCTGTAAGTGGTCTTAATGTTGGCAGCGCTGTAAAATTTCACGGGATACAGATTGGAAGAGTGGAAGATATACGAATTGATCCTGAGAATATCTCGAGGATTATTGTTAAATTGAGTGTTGAAAAGGACACACCAATTAAGTCAGATATGAAGGCAACAATTTCAACACTAGGGATCACTGGGATGAAAATGATAGAGCTAGTAGGAGGCTCTCCCGCTGCACCTGAACTTAAACCAGGTTCATTTATACCGGCGGGAGAATCTATGATAGCAGAAATTACAGGACGGGCAGATGTAATCACTGCAAAACTTGAACATATCCTGAACAAGACTGCAGAACTTCTTACAGAGGAAAACATTAGTGACCTGCTCGTACTTGCTGAAAATGCAAAAAATTCGCTGGAAAATGTCAACCTGCTTCTGGAAGAGAATAGGGATAAAATTGAACAATTATCAGAAAATTTAGTGGCTATATCTAACGATGCAAAATCAGTAATTGGAGACATTGCTAATCTACTCGACTCTGAAGAATTTCAAAATATAATTACAAATCTGGATACTATAAGCACGCAAGCTGTTACTGCCCTTGATGAATTCAACCAGGCAGTTACACATATAGACTTGACGGTAGTTGAGGGCAGAGAAGAACTCCTCCGTTCTATAACCCTACTAAAAGAAACGATTCAATACCTCAATGAGTTTTCCCGACTGATTTCCGAAGACCCATCCCTTATAATTCGAGGCAGAAAATTTGAAGAACAGCACCCTTAAGGAGCAATGATGAATAAAAAGGTATCTATTCTGCTGGCTCTTATAGCAATATTTATGCTATTGTTGGGATGCGCATTACATCCAGTGGCTAAATACTATATATTGGATTACACCCCTGCTCTCGACACCTCCTTTTTCCAATATACATTCCCATATAAAGTGCAGGTGAAAGAATTTGATATTATGGATGCTTATGACCAACCGAGAATCGTGGTTAGACGCTCTGCACATGAAATTTATTATGACCGATTGAGTCTATGGGCTATCCGTCCACAGGTGGCAATTTCCTCTCTTCTTATAAAGCATATCAATTCCATCAACTTGTTTGAACAATGTAAGAAAACTTTCTTAGATGAGCGACCCGACTATGTCATCTCTGGAACTATTTACAACATCGAAAAATATGAAAGTGAACATATCACGCGGGCAGATATTCATATAGTCCTTACGATGACCGAAGTGGCTACAAATAATGTCATCTTAACTTACGAAATCCTGCAATATATACCAATTTATAATTCCAATATGGATTATTTTGCCAAAAAAATTAGTGACACCCTACATTCTGAATTTAACGCATTTTTAAAAGAAGTGAATAAATATTTCGTTGCCCAAAGAGATATTTCACCAAAAAGGAAAGAGTAAATGACTAATCTTTTTTGTAATAGAAATCCAAACCATAGGAGGAGCTTTGAAAAAATTTATTATTATCACGATTTTTCTAAGTATCTTTTCTTTATATTCCATTCTGACGGCAAAGCCTTATTCACCTTTTGAGACATGGCTTGCTGAGCCTCCAGAAATACAACTTGATAAAGAAGGTTTGGACGATGAAAAGGGACTTGGTAGAATCTTCGTGCCAGCAATGTCCAAACCAGAATATGAACCTTCCTATACTGTAATTCAGGGGGATTCCATTGTAAAAGATGAGTGCCCAGTAGGGCAGAGTGTATTTCTTCTACCCGGCACATATACTATTGTAATTGCCTCTGCTGCGAATGAACAGGATAGAATAAGGAAAGAGATTACACTCGTGCAAGGCGAAACAGAAATTATTTATCCTGATTGGTCAGGTTTGATTGTCAAAATCATCGATGAAAATAGGGATTTTTTACGCGAAAGTTATGAAATCTTCGACATCAATACATATAACAGCATGGGGACACAATATAGCGCAGATGAGGATGAGCCCGGCGAATATCAGGAGACATGGCTCCTTGTTCCTGGAATGTATAAAATTGTAAAATACGGTGAGCCATTTAATACCTTTAGAAATTTCACAACTGCCCGCCTTATCCCAGGTGAACTCTCTACCATTACTATTGTAATGGATAGCGAAACGGGGGACTTTGTAGGCGCGGGAATGCTCCCAGAAATAGCCGAATTAAAACAGGAAGAGATATGGAATGTGTATACTTCTCTCAAAGGTGGCTTCCTTCTTAGCGGTGATAATGAAATGAGTGAAGATGAAACTCAAACCAATATAACACTAAATACTAAACTGGAAAATGAAGTACGATTAGACCGATTCCCACATTATCTTAATATGAAACAGATAGTAAATGTTGGTTTAAATAAAGAGGAAGGAAGGGAATTCAGGATATATTCTAACGATTTACAGTTGCCCAATACCTACATTTTCTATTTTGTTAAACAGTTCGGCGTTTATACTCGTTTTCGATTTGAAACCAAGCCATTTGCCACAAAACATTATTTTTCTGAAACTCAAGATACCCTCTACAAACAGAATAGTGATGGCCAACTCATTGAAACTGTCCATAATACTGATGAAATAGAGACTGCTCCCATTTTTTCTCCTTTGCGGTTTGAAGAAGGTATAGGATTCAACTATACTGCACTAAAAACTAAAAGTGCTAGCCTCAGCTTGAAAGCAGGATTCGGCTTTTCCCAAACATTAAATAATGATGTATTTAAACAAGACCCTGAAAATCCAAAGATATTCCGTGAGCAGGAGTCCCTATACTTAGAAGGTTTAGAAGCTTCAGTTACGGGTGATTTCAGAATCTTTAGAAATTTAAACTATTTTGGAGAACTCTATACGCTCTATCCATTTGATGAAGATCGTACTCAAGTAGTCAGATGGGATAACAACTTTACCTTTAGAATCTCCAGGTTTGTTGCAGTAGATTATACTCTTTCTTTTATCCAGGATGAGGCAAAAGACTGGACTGTCTACCGGCACGACCTTTCCGTTAACCTCTCTATTATTTCCTTCTAAAGATGAACTTTTCTATTCGAGAAAATCGAATCTTAATACAAGATAAACTCAACAAATCAAACGCAAGGGCATTCTTGACCGCTGTTACACATTATCTAAAACAATATAAGGGCAACTCATTAGAAATAGACGCCAAAAATTTGCAATCAATTGATAGCGCAGGAGTCGCCTCACTGGATGAGATTGTAGATTTGGGCAAAAATAAAGGCATAACTGTCCATATAATTAATATACCTCCTCAGGTTGAAAATGCCCTAAAAACATTCGCCCCCGCTCCGTTACAAAGTGCTGTCTCCCAAACAAAACAGAAATTTCTCGAAAAATTAGGTGGAAACTCGATTAATTTTTGGAACGGCGCGAAACGATTTTTGCTGCTTACAGCAGATATATTTTATTGGGGAGTAGCTGGAATTTTTAACAAAAAAGGGCAGAGAAAGGGAGAATTCATTCACCAAAGTGTATTAATAGGTGTTGATTCATTGCCGATTATAATCGTACTGGCTTTTCTGGTAGGGGTTATCATTACGCTCCAGTCTGCCCAGCAATTGCGCCTTGTGGGTATGAATATATTAGTTGCTGATCTGCTTGCAATTGCTATGTTAAAAGAGATTGGGCCTCTTATGACCGCTGTTATACTGGCCGGAAGAAGTGGCTCAGCCATTGCTTCTGAAATAGCCACAATGAAAATATCTGAAGAGATAGATGCCTTAAAAACAATGGCATTAAACCCCATTAAATACGTGGTCCTGCCCAAACTTTATGCTATTACAATATGTACACCTCTGCTTACAATCTTTGCCGATGTAGTTGGTATAATGGGTGGATTTTTTCTATGCACCACCTATCTCGATATGAGTGCAGAGGCATTTATAACTGAAATCACAAATGTAATGGTTATGAAGGACCTTGTAACCACATTTGTAAAAAGTATCGTCTTTTCCTGGCTTATATTGCTCAGTGCTGTATTCTTTGGCTTCAGCGCTGAAGGAGGAGCCGAAGATGTGGGAAGAGCCACAACCTCTTCTGTGGTTACGGCAATATCATTGGTAATCATCGCAGATGTGTTATTAGGCTTAATTTTTTATTAAGGAAAACTCCAATCATGAATACCCTGGTACAAGTAAGAGACCTAAACACAGAATTTGACAGTCAAGAGATACTGAGAGAAGTTTCTCTTGATGTGTACGAAAACGAAATCCTAGTCATTCTCGGCAAAAGTGGATGCGGAAAAACTACCCTCTTGAAGCATATCATTGGCTTGTACCAACCTGTATCTGGTTCTATAAAGATATTTGGCAGCGAGATATTAGGAATTGATGAAGTTGAGTTTGAACCAATTAAAGAGAGGATTGGGGTGCTTTTCCAGAGCGGTGCTCTGCTCAATTCTCTGACAGTATTTGAAAATATAGCTATCCCTCTTGAAGAACATACTGACTTGCCAAAATCTGTGATAGAGCGACTGATTCGCACAAAACTCCATCTCGTAGAATTAGATGAGGCTATTTATAAATTTCCACGTCAGCTTTCTGGTGGGATGCATAAAAGAGCTGGCCTTGCCCGTTCTATTGCACTTGACCCAGAAATTCTATTTTGTGATGAGCCAACTGCTGGACTTGACCCAGTTACATCTGCATCTATTGATAACTTGATAAAGAAATTGCAAACACAACTGAATATGACGATTGTCATTATTACACATGAGCTTACAACTATCCGCCGTATTGCCGATAGAGTTATATTTATGGATGAGGGCAGAGTGCTTTTTACTGGCACACTAGCAGAGGCGCAAAGCTCTTCTATACCTCAAATACAACTGTTCTTTGAAGAAGGCAAGTTTTAAAAAATAGAACTCTTTCCCGAAAAATAAGGTAGTAAAGGAATAAACAATGAGAAAAAGTAGACTTAAATTCTGGGGCATCTTCTCTCTAATAATTTTTGTTGTTGCCCTTATTATATCATTTCTCCCAATATCCGGGCATTGGGAAAATTCCTGGCTCGATACTTGTTTTTCTTTTCGGGGGCCACTGCCAATTTCGAAAGATATTGTTCTCGTAAACATATCTGAAGATACATTAGATAAATTAGGAAGATTGTACCTCCCGAGAAATTACTACGCTCAACTAATAGAAAATCTTAATGAAGCCGGTGCCAGACTCATTATTTTTACTCTGGACTTTACAGTGCCTTCAGTCGCAGCAGAAGATAAATTTTTCGCCGAAATAGCTTCCCAGTATAAAAATGTTCTCTTGGCAGGAAGATACACAGAGCATCCAGCAGGAGATACTTTAAGGGTTATCCCTCCTATTCAGCCCCTAACCAGCCAGAACATCCCCTGGGGAATTTCCGGCGCATTACAGGACCCTGATGGGTCTGTACGGCAATATACCCCTTTTGCCCAGAGTGATAACTGCCTCTATTATTCTTTGGGAATTAAAGCGCTACAAATGCTTGCTTCTCCCTCTACAGAGAAGCCTATCCCCATTCAAAATACTCGGACACATATCACGGTTGGGCCACATATTCTTCCCAAATATACATCTTCTACTGTTCTTATCAACTTTTATGGACCCCAAGGCACATTTCCAATCTATCCTCTGTACAGTGTATTAGATGACGCAAATTTTACTACATTGGAAGAGCAGGAATCAGGAACCTCAATAAATACTTTTGAGCAGTATAAATCAGAAGGGATCTTCCGTGATAAAATAGCCATTATTGGAGCAAGCGTGCCCTCTCTGCAACAACTTTTCCTAACGCCCTTCTATAACTTTCATCACAAAAAGGCGGCCACTTCAAGGGCTGAAATTGAGGCAAATTTCTTGGAAATGACTTTTCAAAATCACTTCATCTCCAAATGCAACTATTTTCCTTTCCTACTTTTTCTTCTTGGGGGAATCTTTGTGGTTAACTTGCTATTTATCTCACTCAAGCCCACTTTTTCTACTATCTTACTTATCGTTCTTGTCGTCGGCTTCTTCTGGTTTTCATCTTATATGTTCAGTAATCAAAACATTGTGATTCCCGTGGTCGCGCCTCAGTCCGCACTCCTATTTGGATATATTGGGATCCTTACCTACCACTTCATAAACAAGATGAAAGAGAAACAGGCACTAAAATCTGCCTTTCAATACCGTTTATCTTCCGAGAGCCTAAGACATACTATCCGCTCGCTTAAAGAATTGAATCTGTTAGGGGAAAAACGCACAATAACCGCTCTCGTAATACACATTTATCCGAGAAGTTCACTCCCGGCAAATTATGATCCCAAAGAATTGTTAACATTCATGCGAAGATTTCATACCCTTGTAACTAGTATCATAACACAAAACAATGGGTATGTTGATCGCTTTGCCAATGACAGAGCCTTAGCCATTTTTGGTGCACCACTGAAAAATTATAATCACGCATATAATGCCTGTAAGGCTGCAATAAAACTCAGCTCTAAGTTTACAAAATTTAGAGAAGATAACAAAAAATTAGGAAAGCACTTCCAGATTGAAATGGGTATCCATACCGGAGAATCTTTGGTAGGCAATCTGGGTACGGAGTACCATATTGACTATTCGGCATTTGGGTTAACTCTAAAACTCACAAATTATATAGCACTCACAAATGCAGATTTCGCAACAAGTCTTAACATCGTTATAAGCAACAAGACTTATGAAGAAGCAAAGGAAAAAATTGAAGCACGATTCCTTGACACAAAACAAATAGAATGGACAAAAGAATCGGTCTCTATCTATGAATTGGCTGGATTAAAATAGGAATGTAACAGATTACCATATTATTGGGAGCAGCTGATATGATTACAAAGCATATGTGGATTGAAGAAATATTGGAGAAATATCCAAAAGCCCAACAATTTCTTTCTGAAAATGGAATAGTATGTGTAATGTGTGGAGAACCTGTTTGGGGAACACTGGAAGATCAGATGAAGGAAAAAGGGCTTACTGAAGCTGAACAAGAAGAATTAGTCCACAAATTAAATATATACACGGGACTTAAACAGGCTTAATTTCCTGACCTCATCAGACAGATTTTGCAGATAGCTCGATTTTTATAGGCGAGTTTAAAGGTGTAGTTCAAAACAAAAAATTCTTTTATTGAAGCAAGTTTTACCCAACCTATCTGATCCGTCAGCTGACGGACTTTTTCTAAAAAGACTGAAGTTATCATATATTAACTATTAGCGATATGGACAGAGTTGTGTCAGTTTTTTCCAGTCCGCCTGTTGGCGGAGGAGAATTCGCATAATCGATCTCGTAACTCGCTCTCAAAGAAAGGATATCACTAAGAACGGTTGTCACAGAGGTTATCGAATTGATTTTATAATTATCACTTTCCTCAAAATCATAATTGAATTCAAGAGATTCTGAAAAATCATTTTTCTTAGAAATTCTAAACCTATATGCTGTTAATGCTCTTCCGTTACAGTAACTATTACTTCCGCCAGCCGGCGGATCAGTAAATTTTTCATCGACATATTCTATACCGGCCTCGAAATCGAGATTATGCTTTGTGAGAGTTAAAATTTTATATCCGAGTGCTGGACCTGCCCATATCTTTGAATCTATACCAGCAAATTCATCTTTTGACCATCCTATAATAGCACTTGTGTAGAATTTGTCTGATATCAGGTATGAGCCATTCAGCTTTGCACTATAGTGTTCTGAATTTTTTATTCCATCACTCTCTCCATAAAGGACTGCCAACTGCAACCAGGTTTCGATCTTGGGTGAGAATCTGTATGTAAGTTTATCTTTTGCGGAAAGTGTGATCACTTCTGTGTTCCCAGAAGTATTTACAAAGGAAAGCTCCGTACTGTTTGTCCATGGCCGCTCCTCTGCAAAAAGAGTTACAGATGTGCAGAGAGCAAGAATTAATATTGCTGACGCTATTTTAATCTTCATAACTTACTCCTATTTCTGCATTAGTATGCCTTAATTTATGACTCTATGCAAAACTATTCTTCTTTTTCTCTAATTACTTTAATTGCATCTACTTTTGCAAGTTTTCGGGTAGGTATAAAGGTTGTCAAAATACTTATACCAAGTGCAACGACAAATACAATGAGTAAATCTAGTAGCTGAATATCAACCGGCACAGCCTGAAAGGGCATTCCTGCTACTGGAATTCTTATAAACTCCCATTTTATCTGCGCACCTAAAAGCAAAAGGGAGCAGATAAAGCCTGCGGCGCTGCCAATTATACCGACCATAAGCCCATTTAGCATGAATATTTTTGCCACATCTTGGTGGGTGGCGCCCAAAGATTTCATAATTCCTATATCAGCACGCTTTTCAGCAATCATTTTCAGATAAGTGCCTATCATATTGAAAGCCACCACAACAAAGATCAGCACGAGGACAGTAAACATAACCTGTTTTTCAAACTGTATAGCAGAAAAAAGATGCTGCTCAAATTTTCGCCAATCCGTTACTTCGAATTCTGTTCCCAGCTCTCGTTGAAGTTCATCAGCTATCCTTTCTGATTTTTGTGGTGATGATGTCTTCACCTCCAGGAATGAGACAGCCTCACCCATACCCATGAACTTTTGTATCACACCCAGATCAGTAAACGAATATTTCATATCGTATTCAGGAAGACCGGTATAAAAGAGACCGACTACAGTAAGGTTTCGGCTTGATGGAAGCAATCCAAATGGTGTAGGCTGGTCTGCGATAGGAGATACAAGTGCTATCGTATCACCATAATTTACCCGCAATTGAGCCGCCAAATCAGCTCCCAGAATAATTCCATCTGCTAAACCTTTCTCTTCAGGATTTCCAAGATAGATATTTTGTATAAGGCTCGTTGTCCCTTTGTGCATATCAAGAACTATCCCCTGAGAGATGGTACCACATATATTGTTGCCACTAACAAGCATAAGTTCAGCCTGACAAATCGGGCTAACAGCCTGCACTGAGGCATTAAAAGAGAGCTTTTGAGCAAGAGTTTCCCAACTTTTAATAGGTGCGCGATCCTTACCAAAAACTTTTATATCAGAATGAAGTCCGACAAGACGCTGTGAAATCTCTTTTTCCAATCCGTTCATAACAGACATAACGATTATAAGTGCACTTACTCCCAAAAATATTCCTATGATTGAGATTAAATTCCCCATAGCAAGCCCATGATGGCGTGCTGAACGGAGGTATTTTAGGGAAATACGAAAATGTTCCACGGAATAATACGGGAAAGCTGCTTGCTTTAGAAATTATCGCAAAAGAAGCATCCTTCTGCTTGTCTGAAAATCACCTGCAGAAAGTCGATATAAATATATACCACTGGATGCCGGCTTACCATGCATATCAGTTCCATCCCAAACAACTTTATTAATTTTTAATTCTAAATTCTTAATTCTTAATTCTTTTACCAGTTGCCCTTTAATGTTATAAATCTCTATTCGTGCCTGTTCGGGTAAGTTTCCGACAGTAGGCGGACAAGCTGTGGGTATATTAAACGAAATCGTGGTGGAAGTAGAAAATGGATTGGGGTAGTTTTGTAAAAGAGTATATTCATATGGATTTGTCACTTCCTCAGTATCATCAATCCCATGAGGATACTCCACATAGAAGCTATGGGCTCCTAATGCGCCAACATAAGGCTGGTTTTCACTTCGGCCAGAACTATCCGCAGCATGTATATAGTATTCAACAATACTTCCTTCAGGCTGTGCTGGAATATAGGCAGAGTAAAAATCTCCAGAGACATACTCCATTTGAATGGATGAGAATTCTTCCTCCTCAGTGGTTTTCCAGTAAACCAAAAGAGAATCAGCAATAAGTGACTCACCACTATACGGAATAATTGTTGCACCAATAAAATAGTCCTCTTCTGTTACCAAAGTGTCTGGCAGAGGCTTATGATAGATGTAGAGCATTCCACGATCTACTACACCTTTTGTGCGACAATGCAAAGCATCCGTGGATTGCCACGACCCTGTAAAGCCAAGAACCTCATAGCCAGGCATTGCCGCCTCATATGAAGCAATAGCATCATCATCCCATTGACTTCCGGTTATTGGAACAAGAACTTTATCATTTACAATAAGTGAATTGGTATACGGCTCATTATTGGGAGTATATACACGGCAAACTGTATATGGAGTTCTGTAACAACTCAACTGTGATTCAAAATAACTAACCGCATCTTCTATCTCATCATATTGGGAATGGGAAGGAGGAACCTCGCGAATCATAATCACATCAGGAGCAAGGAATTTTGCCCAGCAATCAATATGTTTAATGTACTCGCCATTGACATCTGGAACAACATGATAAGTATTAATGCCAAGATACTCATGCATTATAGAATCTATCTGGGAGTATGTATAGTTGTTATTCTCCTCCCAAACCAGATCGGTAGAAACTGCTATCCCCCGACCATCAGTCATATAATTGCCCCCGGTATGAACGATATCCATCCCATAAACCTCCAGATCAAGATAATCGCCAACATATCCCGGTACAGCATCATCATATGGTCTTGGCCTATTGTAAATAAAATCCACTATGCCAGGTTCTTCATTCCCATCAAAGATAAACCAAGGCCCGTAATCACGAATCCAATAAGAATCTGTGAGACAATTAATAAACTGAACATTATCCATGTTAACACCACCGCTTGCCATAGTAGAGTAAGCGCTGGATTGTTGCCCTGAACTGACAACGCAATAAACAATTACATCTTCTGCTATCTCTGCAATAATAGCTGTAGAAATCCCAAATGGATATCGGACCAAGACACCCTCTACAGGTTCAAATTCAGCCGGTTGCCGTATTGGGGCAACTGGAGGAGGGGTAGATAAAAAATCTTTTCCTATTTCACCTTTCTTATGCTTTTCCTCTTCTGTCATCCAGATTGGAAGGCTTTCAGGATTCTTATCTCTCCATTCCCTTTCAAAAGAGGGAAAAATTTCCTGTAAGGCAGATAGATATGAAACATTCAATCCGACGCTTATTACAAGAAATATGACAATGCGATAAATATTTTTCATTTGTACCTCTAAAAATATGATGGTGTTATTCACTTTATACTTATGGGTAGATGTCAATTTTTTAATCCAATCTATTAAAAAACTTGCATGGTTTTGCAATTGAGCCACACTTTGGTATTAAATACACAGATGAGAGATTTATGGAAAAATTTAAGGATGCGAAAAGATTAAATGAGACATTATTAAGGCCCTTAGAAAGAAAAACTCTTGGGTGGCTGGTGAAGTATCTCCCTAATAGGGTGCATCCCGACCATCTGACTGTTATAACAATTATTGCATCAGTCTTGATTGGTTTAAGTTATTATCTAACCAATATCAATAATAATTTTCTGTGGCTGGCAAGTTTGGGCTTCATTCTTAACTGGTTCAGTGATAGCCTTGACGGCACTCTCGCTCGATACCGCCACATAGAAAGGCCTAAGTATGGCTTTTTTGTGGACCATATAACCGATGCTATCACAGAATTTATAATTGTTCTGGGATTAGGTCTCTCACCCTATATTCGTTTAGATATCGCTTTATATTGTCTCGTAGGATATTTGATGTTAAGCATTTTAACTTATATCAACACCTATATCCAGGGGCTCTTCCAACTCTCGTATGGAAAACTGGGACCGACAGAGGTTCGGGTCATATTTATCATATTAAATACACTTCTATATTTTGGTGTTAATACTGAGGTCGAGATAAGCAAGTTTGATCTGAGGCTCACCATCTTAGATACGGTCGGATTAGTTATTGGTACCATCTTTCTAATTATCTTCATTATATTTAGTCTAAAACACCGTAGCGTTCTCGCAAAAATCGATCCGCCAAAATATACTCGCCATAATTCATAACAATACCTAAGTTTCAATCCATCCTATTTTACTTAACTTGCTAACTATTTAGCAAAAAGACAGACAAGCCCCATCATTTTATTGGCACTCTCAACAATAGAGTGCTAATTTTTGCTTGACATTTTTTTGCCTCCTTTTATATTGTATAGTGGCTGCTAAAAATGGCAGCTAAAAAGACATTCATAGGAGGTAGATATGGCAATTACAAAGTATCAACCGTTCCGAAGCATAGTTGATAGATTCTTTGACGATAGGGATATTTTCCCAAGCTTCTTTGACAGATGGGAGCCAACCGTCCCGGTGGATATCTACGAAAAAGGTGATAAGGTTCATATGGACTTTGAGCTTCCGGGATTGAAAAAAGAAGATATAAATATTGATCTTGATAACAATACACTCACAGTAAGCGGAAGATTCCAGCAATCAAACGAAGTCAAAGACGAAGATTACTATCGGAAAGAGCGGGTATATGGAGACTTTAGCAGATCTTTCACTCTGCCCTCTGATATAAAGGAAAAAGATATTGAAGCGAAATTTGAGAACGGTATACTGAAGATCACTTTCCCGAAAACTAAGGAAATTGAAACTAAAGCAAGAATTCCTATTAAATAATTACCTGTCTACTACTGACAGGCTCCTGCGTAACAGGAGAAGCCCTGACTTGAGGTCGGGGCTTTTTGTCATTTTGAAGTAGAAATATTTTATTTGACAATTTCTCATGCCCCTTTTATCAGAGAAATCAACAGAAAAATAAATTCGCAAGCGAGGAGAAATCCTAATGCAAAAGCCAAAGAAGATTACTGTAGACTCTCTTCAAAGGAAAAAGGAAAAAAATGCCAAAATAGTTTCTATAACTTCATACGATTATCCAACTGCAATTTTAGCCGATGAAGCTGGAGTAGATATAATATTGGTTGGCGATTCCGTTGCAATGACAGTGTTTGGCTACGAAAATACACTCGCAGTTACTATGGAAGAAATGATATCTCATACAAAAGCAGTTGTTCGTGGAGCAAAAGATGCGACTATACACTCCTTTGTTGTGGCTGATATGCCATATATGTCCTATCAGCCAAGCAACGAAATCGCTATCCATAATGCTGGCAGATTTATGAGAGAAACCGGATGCGATGCGGTAAAGCTGGAGGGTGGAATCCGAATGGCAGAGCGGGTAAAAGCTATAGTTAGAGCCGGCATACCAGTGATGGGACACATTGGACTTACTCCGCAAAACATATCACAGTTGGGAGGATACAAAGTCCAGGGGAAAACTATTGAGGCAGCAAAACAGTTGATAGAAGATGCCCTAGCTTTGCAGGAGGAAGGGGCTTTTTCGATAGTTCTGGAGGCAATGCCAGCAATATTGGCAAAAAATATAACCCAAAAACTCTCTATACCCACAATTGGTATTGGTAGCGGACCGTATACTGATGGGCAAGTCATAGTCCTACATGATATACTCTCACTTTTCCGCGGCTTTACACCTAAGTTTGTAAAAAGGTATGCCAATATTGGAGATGAAATATTTAAAGCAATATCCCAATACCGTGAAGATGTACAAGAAGGAATATTTCCCGCTAAAGAACATCAATATGAGATTGACCCTGAGATTGAGAAAGAAATACAAAAACTCTAAACTGGATACCTGTGTTGACATTATATCTTTCTCGCTTATATTTTTTTAATTCCTAAAAGTAGAGAGGAAAAATGGATCAGCAGAATCAAAAAGTTATTGTATTTACATCACCGTATTGTTCATGGTGTAAAAGAGCAAAAGATTATCTGATTCAGCATAGAATACGCTTTAAAGAAGTAGATGTGACCAAAGATGAATCTGCCGCACGGGACATCGTTCGTAAAACAGGACAACAGGGCACACCTGTAATACTTGTGAATAACCGTCCTGTAGTCGGTTTTGATAAGGGAAAACTCGATAGACTGTTAGGAATAAAAAGATAGAATGGAAAACAAAAAATCAAGGAGTAGTTATGGTAGTAGAACTAACCAAAGATAACTTTAATGATGTAATAAACTCTGGTAAAGTAGTCATGGTCGATTTCTGGGCTGAGTGGTGTATGCCCTGCAAAATAATGGAACCAGTAACCGAAGAGCTGGGAAAAGAGATGGACCCAGAGAAGGTTGTTATTGCTAAGTGTAATGTACAATCCCAACAAGAATTAGCACAAAGATATAGTATCTTTAGTATCCCCTCCATGCTCATTTTTAAAAACGGAAAGGTTATGGATCAAGTAGTAGGGGCAGTACCCAAAAAAGTTCTTGAAGATAAAATCAAAACAAATATTGAATAAAAATCAGGAAAAAAGCTATCTAACAAATAAATCTCTAAGCCCGTTTTTCATTTAATACTGAGAAGCGGGCTTTGTTTGATTAATTGATAAGCTAAAATGAAGTAGATATTATTGGACGATATATGGCAAGCGATATAAAAATTCAATGCAATAATTGTCTTTACTGGAAGAATCGGCACTGTGAGAACTTCTCATCAAAGTGGTTCGGTATGGTTACCCTCGCTTCTCAAAATTGTGGACAGTTTAAACCTGTCAAAGAAACAGCTAATAAAAAGCAAGCAGAAAGTTCCGACGAAGTTTCAGAGATAAGATCATCCCCAGGACAGAATAAAGAGGTATAACATTTTTTCATCTCCTATTCATCTGGACCCATACTGCAAAATGAATAACTCATAAAAAGAGAGGCTTATTCGCATCAATTCTAATAACAGCTGCGAAGCGGTGCCGCTCCCCTGAACATGCCGTATCGCATAAAAATCAAGGATTGAATAGATTCACTTGACATTAACATATAGACTTTGAGCTTAATGGTAAATTTATATAAAATTTAATCTGGAGTTTATATGCTATCATTTAAGGATTTTCCCGAAGCCCAAGATTTTATCCACAAAAAGGGAATAGACCTCGTCTCATTTTTCATGCCAGATATAGAAGGTCGCCTCAGAAATGTCACTATCCCTGCCAACAATTTTACAGAAAAAATTATGGAAAATGGTATTGGATTTGATGCCTCGAATCTCGGCTTTGCCACTGTTGAACAATCTGATATGGTCTGTAAACCTGATCTCTTATTTGGATTTGAAAACCCGCTGGAGGACTCATCGCGCATCCTTTATTTTTTCTGTAATGTATTTGATGTAGAAACAGGAGAGAGTTTTGCTCAAGATCAGAGGCATATGGTGGCAAAAGCCATAGAAAGCCTAAAAAAGGAGGGAATTGCAGACGAGGTACAGGTACTGTTGGAATTAGAATTTAACATTATTGATAATCTTTACAGCCGCATGACATCTCGAGAAGTGGCTTATAAACTGGAAAGTTCTGAGATGGCAAATCCCCCTACTGGAGAAGAAGTCTATCGCTTAGGCAGCAATCGTGGATATTTCCGGGCTGAACCAAATGATCATATCTTCCAAATCCGCAATCAAATAGTTAGGGCTTGCACGAAACTTAATATTAATATAAAATATCATCACCATGAAGTAGGATGTGCTCAGAGCGAAATTGAATTCAAATTTATGCCTGTTGAGTTTGCTGCTGATATAAATGTTTTGGTAAAGAATCTAAGCCATCGTATTGCTAGATCCCAAAACAAGATAATCTCATTTTTGCCTAAGATAATTCCGGGAGAAGCGGGAAATGGCATGCATTGCCATCTCTATCTTCTTAAAGATGGGCAAAATGTTTTTAATGATGAAAATGGACTTTACGAGCTTAGTTCTATAGCCTTGCATTTCATTGGTGGAATCCTGACTCACATATCCTCCCTGGCTGCATTTACAAATCCTACTACTAACTCCTATCGTCGAATCTGTGCAGGACTTGAAGCCCCATCAAAAGCTGTCTTTGCAAAAGGGAACCGCTCTGCGGCTATACGCATCCCTGCTTATGTTAAGGACCCAACAGAAAGGCGGTTTGAATTCCGACCTATGGACGCTACATGCAACCCCTACCTTGCATTTACAGCCCTTATAATGGCTGGGCTTGACGGCGTCCGAAACCAGATTGACCCGATCAAAGCAGGATTTGGGCCGCTGGAGACAAATCTTTATCATCTTCCCCCCGAAAAACTCGCCCAAATACCTTCTTTCCCCGAATCCTTAGAACTTGCTCTTAACACCCTTGAAGATGATAATGAATACCTGCAATTTGATGGTGTTGTCTCATATGAGTTGATAAAAAAATGGATTTCTGTGAAACGCAAGGATATAGAAGATATGCGCAAGATTCCGCATCCATGGGAAGTGGCGCGATATTATGACCTATAACAAAGATAAAGCAGTAAAACTGACAGGTAACTATTTTAGTAAATTCTATAAATCAAGGGGGTTATTATGCACGAATGGGCATTAGCAGAGTCTGTCCTCGCGACAGCTCGGAGTGCAGCTGAAAAAGAAAAAATGAAGAAAATTACAGAGATAATTGTAAAAATCGGTGAACTACAAACTATAGAAAAAGAGATATTTGAATTCGCAATAAAAGAATTGGTCCAGGAAAACGAGCCTATACTAAAAGATGCGAAGGTGCTCATAAAAACTGAAAAAATGATGCTAAAATGTAGAATATGCGGCAATGAATGGTCATACCAAGAAGCAATGAAAAGCCTCGATGAAATGGCGAAAGAATCCATCCATTTTATCCCTGAAACTGCCCATGTATATATCCACTGCCCAAAATGTAATAGCCCAGACTTCGAAATAGTGCAGGGCAGAGGTATATGGATAGAAGAAATTACAGGAGAAAAGTAATTATTATGGACCCTCGTATAGAAATAATCCAGCATCGCATAAAAGATATACACCAAATTATTGCTCTTTCAGGCGGCAAGGGAGGCATTGGTAAAAGTTCAGTCGCATCCGTCCTTTCCCTTATACTTCAAAAGCAAGGGTATAAGATAGGTCTTCTTGACCTTGACTTTTCCGGGCCATCTGACCACACAATACTCGGAATCAAAAATCTCTATCCTGAAGAAGACAAGGGTATAATCCCGCCTGAATTTATGGGTCTACAGTTTATGTCTATCACCTATTACATAGGAGACGAGCCAGCCCCATTGCGGGGTGAGGATATTACCAATGCTATAATCGAACTGCTCGCCATCACCAGATGGGGAAAACTGGACTTTTTGATTATAGATATGCCCCCAGGGATTGGCGACACAACCTTGGATACAATTCGGTTACTGAAAAATCACAACTTCCTTCTCCTAACTACTCCATCAAAATTATCAATTGGGACTATGCGTAAAACACTTATTCTCCTCCAAAATTTAGAAGTGCCTATCCTGGGGATAATTGAAAATATGGCTTCAGATTTAAATGGCAATTCTAAAAAAATAGAATATTCCTCAGTTCCTTTTCTAGGAAGCATCCCCTTTGATAAACAATTTGAATGGGCTCTGGGCAATCCAGAAACGATTCTTCAAACAACTTTTTGCCAGAAACTTAAGGAAATAGCTGAGAAGATAATACCGAATAAAGCATCACCATAGCCAACCTGATATGTAATTGAGTTGCGCTAGAGCAGCAAGGCTGGGGTTTACCCCTTAGCTTAAAAAATATATTCTAATAAATCGTATAAGATAACCCTGTATGAAGGAGTATAAATTTTTCGATAGAGAGGTGAATGTTCTATTGGAGGAAAAGAGTTTCGTCGTACTTTTTCTGTAACTGCCAGCCATCTTGCATGCTCACCCACCTTTAATTCGCCATCTCGTACCAACTCCCCGATAATCTCCCATATCTTCTGCAGTTTTTCCTTGTCAGGCGTTATAGCTAGTGAGGTCTTCTGCATTGCGGAAAATAGCTTTTTTGCCGAACCAGACAACTGTTTAAATATATTCAGATTGACTCGTACCAATTTTCTATCCAGACTTATATCTACAAAAAGATCCTTTTCTTTGCCGGGTGAATCTGCGAGTTCTTCCCAGAGGCTGGTGAAAGCCTTCTTTTCATCCTGCAGAAGGTGGGTGGGACCCATAATTGATTGGTAAATCACCTTATAAACATCTTCTATTTGCATCATAGGATAGCGACGGTACTGGCGTTGAAGAAGGTCTTGTAACCGTGCCTTTGTATCGTCACCAATAATATCTGCTTTTTTCCTCATATTTACTACCCTATTGCCAAAAATAACTCCTTTTTGCTGAAATCTCTCTTTCGCCTATCTTTTTGTCAACCTATTTCAGGATGATACAACACACAAGCAAGGCATAATGAATAATGAAAAATGTAAAATGGGACAAGGGAAATGGGAAATAAATCACAAGCACCAAGCACCAAATCCCAAACAAGTACCAATGAGCGAAATGCAAAACAGTCAAGCCTCGTCCGCCAGCCGGCGGAATTAATTTTTAATTTTGAATTTTGAATTAAAATTAAACATTCAACAACTTGTCCGCCGACTGGTGGATTCACCCTTTCTCCCCGTCTTATCCTGTTTCCTGCCTCCTGTTTCCTTTCCCCCTTTTCTCTCTTCCTCCCCGTCTCCTTGTCTCTCTGTCACCCCGTCTCCTTGTTTCGTGGGAAGAAAAAATACTCAATAAAAAATTTGACAACAAAAATAGATATTGTGTTTTTGTAATTAGTAGATATCCTAACCAAGGAGAAGTTATGAAGCTTGAAGCAGTGCCGCTGGATTTCCCGGCAGAAGAGGGATGCAATATTATCCTGGGACACTCTCACTTTATTAAAACAGTGGAAGATATTTATGAGGCAATGGTGAACGCTGTTCCAGGAATAAAATTTGGACTTGCCTTTTGCGAAGCGTCCCAAGATCGCTTGATACGCAAAGATGGCACGGACAGTCAGCTCACAGATATTGCCGTGAAAAATATGAAGAGAATAGCGGCAGGTCATTCATTTATTATAGCCCTGGGTAATGTATTTCCCCTGAATGTACTCCCTAATCTGAAACAGTGCCAGGAAGTTGTATCAATCTATTGTGCAACTGCCAATCCTGTAGAAGTTATTGTTGCAGAAACAGACCAGGGAAGAGCCATCCTAGGCGTTGTCGATGGCTTTACACCTAAGGGAGTCGAAAGTCAGGAGGATATAAGAAAGAGAAAAGAGTTATTACGCAAGCTGGGTTATAAGCAATCATGAGGCTTTTTTTAGCTTTTACATTTTCAGAAAATGTTAGACAGAAGATATTTCACAATATTTTACTGCTTCAACAAGAGATTAATTATGGTGTGAAATGGGTTGAAAGAGAAAATTTGCATGTTACCTTTCGTTTCCTTGGAAATCTTGATAAAGATATACTTGAAAAAATGTGCTTATCATTATCAGAAATAGTAGGTAAGTTTTCTCTCTTTTCGCTTTCCTTTGGCGATGTCAAGGTAATTCCTAATCCGAGACACCCGAGACTTGTTTGGTATGATATGCATGGAGAGGTAGATACAGCTTTGAATCTTTTTTCAGATTGCGAAAAGGAACTTATAGGTATAGGACTTGGGAAAGCAGATCATCCTCTCTCCCTTCATACTACTCTGGGGAGAGTAAGAAAGCCAATAGATGCAGACTGGGAAAAGGCTCTGAAACAGCTAAATCCAATCTACGATAAAGTGTTGTGCAAGGACCTGACTCTTTATAAAAGTGAATTAACAAGGAGAGGACCGATTTATTCAATCGTAAAAAAATTTCCCTTAAAAGGAAGTAACCAATAACAGAAAGCAATCTAAAATATAATAAGTGGAGGAGAAACAATGGCAGAAACCAAGAATAGAGAAACTTTAGATATAGCCATGGGGCAAATTAAGAAAAAACATGGTGAAGGCTCAATTATGCGGCTTGGGGAAAATGTGCAGGTCTCAGCGGCTGCAATTCCTACAGGCGCTCTTAATTTAGATGCTAGCTTGGGCATCGGTGGTATACCCCGTGGCAGAATTACTGAAATATTTGGCGATGAGGCATCGGGGAAAACTACTTTAGCACTTCATATCGCAGCAGAGGCGCAGAAACAAGGCGGAATCATCGCATTTATAGACGCTGAGCATGCTCTTGATCCAATCTATGCGAGGAAATTGGGAATTAACACTGACGAAATGCTTATCTCCCAACCAGATAGTGGTGAGCAGGCTCTCGATATTGCAGAGACACTGGTGAGAAGTAACGCAATCGATTTGATCATCATAGATTCGGTTGCCGCGCTTGTCCCACAAGCGGAAATTGAAGGAAATATGGGAGATACACATGTTGGTTTGCAGGCACGCCTGATGTCCCAGGCATTACGAAAGCTCACAGCCGTTACAAACAAGTCAAATACCGCACTTGTCTTTATCAACCAGACTCGTATGAAAATAGGCACTTCACCTTTTATGGATCCGCGTACGACAACAGGTGGAGTCGCTCTCAAGTTTTACTCAACTGTCCGTATCGAATTACGAAAAGGTGCAAGTATCCATGGTGGCGATAATAATGTTACCGGAACCCAAACCTGGGTAAAGATAGTAAAAAACAAATTAGCACCACCTTTCCGCACCGTGAAATTTGATATAATCTATGGAGAAGGTATCTCACAAGAAGGAATTTTAGTGGATGAGGGTGTAGAGCAGGGAATCATAAAAAAACGGGGTTCATGGTTTTCTTATGGAGATCTCCAATTAGGACAGGGCAAGGAACAGGCTGCACAGTTCTTAAAGGAGAACACAAAAATAAGACAGGAAATCGAGAACCAAGTGAGAAAAGCACTGGGTATGCCTACTCCAAAGCCAAAGCCAAAGGATGAGAATAAGCCAGATACGAAAGCAGAAAAAGCACAATCTGTATGATGTCTTCATAGATGACAAGCTGGAATTCACTATATCTTCCAAAGCCAGAAAAAAATTTGCCCCTAAAGTCGGACAAGAGGTAACCCAGGAAGAGTTAGAAGAATTAGAATCAACTATAGAAAGATTTGAATGTGAAGAGGCTCTATTAAATTTCCTTAAGTATCGGATGCGTTCTGAAAAAGAGGTTGTCTCTCGGCTCAAAGAGAAGAATTTCAATGAGGAAATTATAAATGAATTGATCGGGAAGTACAAACGACTCGGATACATTAATAATCAAGCCTTTGCAGAAAGCTATTTACTCGATCTTATTTCTCGTCGCCCTCAGGGAAGAAGACTGCTTGTGTATAAACTACGGGAAAAAGGAATTGACAAAGATACAATTGAGCAGCTGAGTGCAAAACACCTCACCAAAGAAGCAGAATTAGAATTGGCTATAAGGCTGCTAACTCATAATAAATGGAAATTTGATAATCTCTCACCTGATGAGAGAAAGAAGAAGGCTTATGCCTTTTTGGCTCAGAAAGGATTCTCTTATCCTGTGGCAAAAGAAGCTTTAGAGCATGCCTACAGCTCAGATGTGTAAGTCCGCACTAAAATCTGTATTCTAAAACTATGCTCAGCCCTTGAAAACGCAGTTCTATCTCCTTTTTTTTCTGGTCATAATTATACAGTTTTGCATCAATAAAAGCATCTACCACCGAGACAAATTTTAATGCCCCAACCCACCAGAACATATTTTGCCTCTTCTCAAAATAGGAATTATAGGATGCATAATCAGAGTCCAAGCCTGTCTGCTTATAAAGTGAATAAGCATCATTCATCTTGTTGTGGTAATGAATGGTATATCCTATCAAAATAGCCTCACCTGTGGCTTCAATAGCACCTTTTACATATTTATGATTATAAAACTGCCCTCCTCCTGGTACAAAAAGAGACAAGAGCATAGCACTGGTAGCATTCCTTTTCTCAATTTCCTCCTCTGCCTCCAATCCGAAAGAATTTGCTAAAAGAAGCAGAAAAATAGAGAGAATTGTTAGCTTATACATCTCTACTCCCAAAAATAAGTAAGCCAAATCCAATAAATGTGGGGATTAGTATATTTATAAAGAAAAGTAACAACGACCCACTTGCTGCACTTGCAGCAGGTATACCAAGCCTTCTAAAAAAATATACAGAAAAAACCTCTCTAATCCCCAATCCGCTAACAGTAATAGGCACGGAGTTAAGGAGAAGCACAATTGCTATAAGTGGAAAGCCAGCAAGTGGTGAAATTGGCTTGAATCCATTAAGTATCAAAAGGAATTGCAGCATATACACAAGGACAAAAACCAGGGAGATAAGGAATATCTTGATAGTAGGCACTTTACGGATAGTTTCGTCCCATTTTCGTATCCCGGGGATCCATCTTGCTAACACCTTGGAGATAAGCACAATAGTGGCTAT
Source organism: Cloacimonadia bacterium (assembly GCA_049975325.1). Classification (GTDB taxonomy): domain Bacteria; phylum Cloacimonadota; class Cloacimonadia; order JGIOTU-2; family JBNGDW01; genus JBNGDW01. The sequence continues at coordinate 25,468 of JBNGDW010000012.1, forward strand.
GCCAATCGCTCCCAGAAGGTAAAATGGGCTTAAAGCAATCCTGAGTCCCAAGCATCCCCATATTATAAGGGAACAAAACGCGAAAAATTTTTCATAAAACGCAAGTACTACCAGCTCATCTCGTTTCCCATTCGGTATATGAAAAGCCCTGCCTATTTCTCCAATGCGAGCTGGAGTAAAAATACTGTAGGAGAAACTGCAAAATATAGAGCGCATGACATCACAATTCGATACATCTTCACTACTTAGTTGAGCTAAAAATTTCCAGCGTAAAAACTGAAGGCCCAAATTTACCGGCAAAAGCAAAAGAGCCATAACCACAAAGATAAAGTTTGCCCCTGATAAAGCGAGTAGTATTTCTTCTGGATGGACAATATAGAACAGAAAAATCAGGAAAAGAAGCGTCCCGATTATTTTTAGCACACTTCGCTTGGTAAATTTTAATGGGAACGACTTGTGGG
>JBNGDW010000013.1:0-25887 GCA_049975325.1 Cloacimonadia bacterium
CCTCCTTTTCTCTTTTTCCCCCTTTCCCCATTTCTCCCAGTCTCCTCCTCTTCCCTGTCTCTTTTGCGTCCTTTTCTTGACACAAAACCTGACAGAAGTCTTTCTTTTGTATCTCAATCTTAAAGGCAGAAAGGGATTATATGTATAGAGCCATTGACATCAAAGAGCATCCGACTAAATTGGAAAAGCGGATAAATAACCGCTGGCAGAGCAAAAATATCGCTATTAAGAGCGAAGATTATAGAGATTCTGCACCTAAATTTATTTTTTATGAGGGACCACCCACTGCAAATGGTCTTCCTGGGATTCATCATGTTATAAGCAGAACTTTAAAGGACTCTGTTTGTAGGTATAAGACGATGAAAGGTTTTCAGGTTAAGAGAAAAGCGGGCTGGGACACACATGGGCTTCCTGTAGAGATAGAGGTGCAAAAGCAACTTGGTATAAAAACAAAAAAGGACATAGAGGCGTATGGGATTGAGAAATTTAATCAAAAATGCAGAGAGTCTGTCTTTACCTATGAAAAAGAATGGCGGCAGATGACCACTAAGATTGGTTATTGGCTGGATATGGACCATCCTTACATCACTTTAAAAAGCGAATATATAGAGACTGTCTGGTGGCTCTTGCATCAATTCTGGAAGGCAGGACTGATCTATCACGAGCACAAAATCGTTCCCTATTGTCCAAGTTGCGGAACCCCACTTTCCAGTCACGAGGTTGCCCTCGGATACGAAGAGGTGGAAGACCCTTCTATCTTTGTGAAAGTTAGGCTAAAAAATGAAGAAAATACATATTTCCTCGCCTGGACTACAACTCCATGGACTTTACTTTCCAATGTGGCTCTGGTGGTTCACCCCGATGAAGTCTATGCAATGGTCAAAATAAATGATGAATATTTTATTCTGGCAAAGGCTCGCCTGGAGGTTCTTGAGGATAACTATACTATTGTAGAGGAATATAAAGGAGCTGAGCTTGAATATCTGGAGTATGAGCCTTTATTTACATCTGATGTCCAGAAGGGATATTCTAAAAAAGCCTGGTATGTTGCGCTTGGTGATTATGTTACAATGGATGATGGTACGGGTGTGGTACATACAGCGCCTGCTTTTGGGGAGGAGGATTATCAGACAGGGAGAAAATATGGACTTCCCTTTATTCAGCCGGTGAATGGAGAGGGCAAATTTACGGATGAAATCATAAATTGGGCTGGTATGTTCGTAAAAGATGCTGATAAGGACATTATTCGTAATCTGCAAACCAGAGGCCTTCTCTATCGTCAGGAACGAATAAAGCATACCTATCCTTTCTGCTGGCGGTGCAGCAGCCCTCTTATCTATTTTGCAAGAAAATCGTGGTATATTAAAACAACTGCCTATGCTGATAAGATGCTGGAAAACAATCGGGAAATAAACTGGATTCCAAAATATGTTGGCGAGAAGCGTTTTGGGGATTGGCTGGCAAATAATGTTGATTGGGCAATTAGCCGCGATAGATATTGGGGAACTCCACTCAATATCTGGGTCTGCGATAAATGTCATGCCCAGGATTCCCCAGATTCCATCTCATCACTTAGAAAAAAAGGGAGAATGGAGGATGGCAGTCCTGTCCCAGAAGATGTAGAACTTCATCGCCCCTATGTTGATAAGGTTGTTTTCACCTGCCCCCAATGTGGTGCCCCTATGCACCGTACCCCAGAAGTTATTGACTGCTGGTTTGATTCAGGCTCAATGCCATTTGCCCAATGGCATTATCCGTTTGAGAATAAGGAAAAATTTGAGCAAGAGTTTTTCCCTGCTGATTTTATCGCTGAAGGCATTGACCAGACAAGAGGATGGTTTTATACCTTGCTAGCAATATCAACTTTTATAAAAGGTGTCTCGGCATATAAAAATTGTTTGGTAAACGAGCTGGTTCTGGATAAGAATGGGGTAAAAATGAGTAAATCGCGCGGCAATGCTGTCAATGTGTTTGATGTTCTTGAAAAGTACGGAGCAGATGCCACGAGATGGTACATGCTTGCCGTTAGTCCCCCCTGGATACCAACAAGATTTGATGAGAACGGGATCAAAGAAGTGCAAAGTAAATTTATCAATACCTTCAAAAATGTGGTTTCATTTTTTACCACTTATGCAAATATTGATAAATACGACTATGATAAGTATCCTTATATTATACCGAGAAAAAGACAGGAAGCGGATCGCTGGATTTTGTCTCGACTCAATACACTTATAAAATCTGTAATAAAGAATAATGACCGTTATGATTTTACTCGCTCAGTAAGGCTTTGCCAAAATTTTGTTGTGAATGATCTGAGCAACTGGTATGTGCGCCGTATTCGGAAGCGCTGCTGGGCACCTGGCATGGAGCAGGACAAAATCGCTGCTTATTCAACCCTTTATGAGGTTGTTATAACGGTAACAAAGTTATGTGCTCCTTTTGCTCCCTTCATTACGGAAGAAATTTTTGTAAATCTTACAGGGAAAGAAAGTGTACATCTGGAAGACTATCCTCTACCAGATGAGAGCCTCATTGATGCAAAACTTGAAGAGGAGATGCAGACAGTTATAGATATTGTGACACTTGCGCGCTCAGCCCGAAACGATGTACAAATCAAAATTCGGCAGCCTTTGCAAACCCTCTATCTTCCAGTCCGATACAAAGAAATAGTTGAGCGTATGCACTCTCTTATAAGTGAAGAGATAAATATAAAAAATATTGAATATGTAGGAGATAAAGATCAATTTATACAATATGAGGTGAAACCAAACTTTAAGACCCTTGGTCCCAGATATGGGAAGTTGCTGCCTCATATTGCAGAAGCCCTTCAACGAGTGAATTCAAAGCATCTCACAGATGAAATCCAAACTGCGGGGGAATATCATCTTGATATTGAGGGCACGCCTGTTAAATTAACCCCAGAGGATATAATCGTTGATTCTCATCAGAGGGAGAACTTTGCCTTTAAAGAAGAGGGCGACCTGTTCGTGGCTCTTGATATCTCTCTGAATAAAGAGCTAATATTGGAAGGGAATGCTCGTGAGCTTGTGAATAAGATTCAATTTATGAGAAAAGAAAACAATTTTGAGATTATGGACCGGATATATATCTACTATTTCTCGCCAGAGGATGAGATAAAGGAAACATTCGCCCTTTTCAGAGATTACATAAAGCAAGAAACCCTTGCGCTTGAGGTGATTGAGAAAGATAAGCCTGATAATATGCAGGAAAGGGATATTAACGGAAAGCCAATTTTTCTGGAACTTGAAAGGGTTCCTTTCCAAAGATAAATTTTGTAGCAAGGAAAGAACAAAAAATCTTTTAAGAAAACCAAAAAAAATCATACAGAGGTATAAGATGTTTAGAAGAAGACTTAGTTATATACTTATATTTATCGGTACACTTTGTCTGTTATCATGTGGTGAGCAGCGATCTAAGGAGCAAGTCTGGGCACCATCTGATTTTTGGAACACGGATGGCTATTTTCAACAGGATGCGGTTCGTACCCCTTCTGCCAGTGAGCAAGTTATTCGGGCACGAATACGAGGTAAATGGCAGAAATTTACACTTCAAGACCTCCCCCCAGAATTTATGAAATGGAACACAGAAAGACGGATTGAAACATTGGACAGGTTCAGACAGATGGCTCCTCCAGAACTTGCCGGACCACATAATGGCATAGTTGCCTCCTATGGTGCAAAAAGGTTTGATACACAGTTTAAGTTGAATAATGCTGTCAAGGGTATGGGATTTTTACCAAAGCCAGAAAGACTGCCAGAAATTATCGCACTGCTTGACTCTACAAAAGATGCTTCATTTCAAGATAAACTTGATAATTTGCAGTATCTTTATGAAAATGCAGAGGAGATATTTGATCTTAACAAGCAGGTTTCACTTGAACTTTATTCCACACCAGAATTTGAGACTCAGACCTTCTTAAATCAGATGACAAACCCTATTTCTACAATAGTTTTTCTCGATATCCCTTCATACAAACTTAAGACCATTGTTCGCTTATTACATCCAGATGATCCGCATCTTACAGAATATGAAAGAAATGTCGTTCGTTATGTGAACGATGTACACAGCTATTTCCATGGTGAATTTCCACGAGATTATATAACTGCTATCTATTATGTGGTGGAGGTCTATGATAACTCTCCAGGCAGTAGTGATGCACTGGGACGGAGAATAGCCCCTTAAATGGTTTGCATGGGCAAAGAATTGTAAGTTTTTATGAATTTCTATAAAATCTTGACGGAATTCTTGATCTCACAGTTCTAATGGCTAAAAATATTCCTTGATTATGGAGGTATTATGAGTAACGGGATATTCAAACTACCTAAGCCTCAAAATGAACCAGTATTTTCTTATGCCCCGGGCACTCCTGAGAGAAAGGCACTGAAAGATGCTATAGCAAACTTGCAGTCCAAGGAGATAGAAATTCCACTCATAATTGGTGGAAAAGAGATCCGCACAGGAGATATCGGTGAATGTAGATGTCCGCATAATCATAAACATAGGCTGGCAACTTATCACAAAGCCGGCGAGAAAGAGGTTGAACTGGCAATTAGTTCTGCACTTTCCGCTCGTAAGGAGTGGGTGTCTATGCCATGGGAGGCAAGACTCTCCATCTTTCTGCGGGCAGCAGAACTGATCTCAGCTAAATATCGGATGACAATAAATGCTGCAACTATGCTTGGTCAGAGTAAAAATGCATTTCAGGCAGAGATAGATTCAGCCTGCGAATTGATAGATTTTTTGCGATTTAACTCATATAATGCTATTGATATTTACAAGCAGCAACCTGAATCGACAAAGGAATGTTGGAATCGAGTGGAGCAGCGTCCACTTGAAGGCTTTGTGTTTGCTGTCACTCCCTTTAATTTTATGTCGATTGCTGGCAATCTCCCCTCTGCACCTGCACTAATGGGTAATGTAGTCTTGTGGAAACCCGCCTCTTCTGCTGTGTACCCTGCCTATTTCTTTATGAAGATATTAGAGGAAGCAGGACTTCCTGAGGGTGTAATTAATTTTGTAGCCGGTTCTGGCAGCAAAATAGGGCAGAGAATCCTTGCTGATCCTAATCTTACCGGTCTCCATTTCACAGGTAGTACCGCTACTTTTCAGTCAATGTGGCGAACAATAGGTGAAAACATTCATAACTACCGTACATATCCACGCATAGTTGGTGAAACAGGTGGAAAAGACTTTATAGTTGCCCACCCAAGTGCAGACCTCAATGTCCTAAATGCCGGTATCATACGAGGTGCTTTCGAATATCAGGGGCAGAAATGCTCTGCTGTCTCTCGAGCATATATACCAGAAACCTTGTGGAAAGAGCTAAAACCACTCCTTATTTCCACAGCTAAGGAACTCAAAATGGGTGATGTAACTGATTTTTCCAATTTTATGAACGCTGTGATAGATAAAAATGCCTATGACAAGATAGTTTCATATATTGAATATGCAAAAGATTCGGATGAAGCTGAAATTCTGTGCGGTGGGAATTATTCTGATGAAACTGGATATTTTGTAGAACCAACCATCATCCAGACCACAAATCCCAAGTTCAAGACAATAAGAGAAGAAATCTTCGGTCCAGTTCTGACGATCTATATCTATCCTGATAATAAGTATGAAGAGACACTTCACCTTTGTGATGAGACTTCTCCCTATGGATTAACAGGTGCGATCTTTGCAAGAGAGAGAAAGGCAATTGTAATGGCAACCGAAATTCTTACAGATGCTGCTGGAAATTTCTACATTAATGATAAACCTACTGGTGCTGTAGTGGGACAGCAACCCTTTGGTGGAAGTCGTGGTTCAGGAACCAATGATAAGGCTGGCAGCACTCTGAATCTTCTTAGATGGGTATCAGCCCGAACTATTAAAGAAAATTTCATCCCTCCGGAAAACTATCGTTATCCGTTTATGGATGCAGAATAATTGAGCAATGAGTACTTCTTTTCCGCTGTATAAATCCCTGAAGTAAGAAACGATATAAAAGTGGGTATCATTACCTTATGCTTATGATATCCACTGTATTAACCTTAAAAGATAATTTAGAAACTGGAGGAAACATGAAGCGTGAAACAGTAGCTATTTGGAAAGGGAATCTTCGAGAGGGTAAAGGAGAGCTTACTACAGGCAGCAAAGCCCTTGTCTCTGCTCCCTATTCGTTCAGAGCAAGGTTTGCGAATGAGCCTGGCACAAATCCAGAAGAATTAATAGCAGCCGCTCATGCTGGCTGTTTTTCAATGGCTCTCTCAGCTCAATTGGCAGAAGCCGGACTGACGCCCGAAAAGATTGAAAACCCAAGCCAGCATAAATCTTGAAAAGCAAGGGACAGGCTTTGCTATAACTACCATTCATCTCAAGGTAGCGGCAAAAGTGCCTAATGCAGATGACAAAGTATTTGAAGAAGCAGTACAAACTGCAAAGAAAAACTGTCCTGTATCAAAAGTATTAAAAGCAGATATTACAATGGATGCGCAGCTCGTAAAGTAAATTTAAAAATACTTCTTTGCTTTTAGATTAATATATCACATTATATGAATAATAAGTTCCTTTATGAAATCGGAATGGAAGAACTCCCTCCTTCTTATATTGGACCGGCTGTTGAAAGTATAACAGATTACTTTAAAGAAAAGCTGGATGCCAAAAATATAAAATTTTTTTCAATTATTTCGTTCTCAACACCACGCCGTCTGGCTATCATTATTGAAGGTCTTCCAGAAAAGCAACCCGACATCTCTCATGAAATTATAGGTCCTCTCCAAAAAATTGCTTATGATGAAAATGGTAAGCTGAATAAAGTTGGAAAAGGATTTATACATAAATATCAAATCCCAGAAAAAGATCTACAGATACGGGAGCTCCCTAAAGGGAATTATCTTGTGGCTACTAAGATAGCTCCCGGAGCCCGGACTCAGGAGATTTTAGCGAAACTCGCCCCGGAAATTATTGCCAAGATCCCTTTCCCCAAAACAATGCATTGGGACAATGAAAACCTTACTTTTGCCCGACCCGTCAGATGGATTGTTGCTCTTTTTAATAATGAAGTCATCCCATTCAAGATTGGCAACTTAACCAGTGGGGGAGTAAGTTTTGGAAACAGATTTGAAAGGCTAAATAACAAGATTAAAATATCTAATGTTGAACAGTACGAAGAGCTTTTGGAGCAGCATTTCGTAATCCCGAATAGAACAAAAAGAAAGAGGCTTATATTAAGGCAGTTGGAAGAGACGGCATCCAAGGTGAGATCTAGGCCTATCTTGGATGAAGGACTCGTTGATACAGTCACAGATATGGTTGAATATCCCTCTCCTGTATTAGGCCAATTTAAGAAAGATTATCTGAACCTGCCTGAAGAAATCCTTATTGTAACGCTTTCAGATACACAAAAATGTTTTGCAGTTAGAGCACCTGGTGGAAGTTTAAAGCCATATTTCATTTATATAGCTAATAGTAATCCAGAGACTATCCAGCATGTCAGACGGGGGAATGAACGGGTTTTAAATGCAAGGCTTGCTGATGCACGGTTTTATTTTGAGACTGACAAGAAGACAAAATTAGTAGACCGGGTTCCTCTTTTGAAAAAAATTACTTTTCAGAAAGATTTAGGTTCACTTTATGATAAAACAGAGCGAATGCGAAAACTCGGTAGTTTCCTATCCGAGACCCTGAATTATCACGCTGAAAAAATTGACAGAGCAATCTTGCTGGCAAAAACTGATCTTACAACCCTGATGCTTGGTGAAAAAGAGTATACCAAGTTGCAGGGATTTATGGGCTGGCAGTACGCACTTGCTGATGGAGAAGATGAGGAGGTCGCAAAGGCAATATTTGAGCAATATCTTCCCAGATTTAAAGATGATCGGTTGCCAGAAACTTCCACAGGTGTGGCCCTTTCCCTTGTTGATAAAATTGATACAATTTGCGGGTGCTTTGCAGTTGATATTTTCCCTACAGGTTCATATGACCCTTTAGGGCTTCGCCGTGCAGCAAGCGGTATCATCCGCATTCTTGATGAACGTAATATTTCACTTCGCCTGGATAGACTTATCAGCAAAAGCCTTTCATTATATAAAGATGTTGCAAAGCAGGATATGAAAAGCACAGAGTCCTTGTTGATAGAATTCTTTAAGCAAAGAATTCGTACGCATTTAGAAGGGTATGGACTTGACTATGATGTCATTGATAGCGTGATGCACATTGATTTTTCTGATATTGCAGACCTTAGACATCGCGCACTTGCTGTGCAACGATTTAAAAATGAAGAGAACTTTGTTAAATTAGTGTTGGGGTTTAAAAGAGTTTCAAACATTATTTCTGAGGCAGAAAATTTCGGAAAGGTGGACACGGATTTATTTCAAGAAGAGGCTGAATTTGCTCTGTATCAGGCGTATATTAAATTGCAAAAGATTGTTAATAGATATCTCGCAGAAAAAAATTACGATGTTATTCTTGAGCATCTCGCAGAAAATTGGTATGTGATAAAAACATTCTTTGATGAGGTATTAGTTAATGTAGAAGATGGTATTATTCGACAGAATAGATATAACTTGTTATATGAAGTAAGGAAGTTGTTCCTTACAGTGGCAGATATATCAAAAATTGTTGTAGCAGAAAAAGATTTTAGTACTTTAGATTCATAAAGGAATATGGAGGCTAAAAAAAGTCTGTGCAGCTTTCTCATCGTGCAAAAGCAATAAAATCCTCTCCAACCCTAGCGGTGATGGCACTGGCCCAGCGAATGATGGCAGAGGGGAAGCCAGTGATTAATTTCGGAGTTGGAGAGCCAGATTTCTGTACACCGACTGCAGTAAAAGAAGCAGCAAAGCGGGCCATTGATGAGAATTTTACTCATTATACCCCTTCAGAGGGAATCAAAGAATTACGCGATGCTATTTCCCAGAAACTTAAACGCGACAATGGTCTTATATGTAGGCCGCAAGATATCCTTGTATCTCCCGGGGCAAAAGCCTCTATTATACATGTTTTAATGGCTGTATGTGACCCGCAAGATGAGGTTCTTATCCCCTCTCCTTATTGGGTCAGCTATACATCCCAGGTAGAACTGGTGGATGCCTTTCCTATCCTTCTTCCTACCACAATCAAATCAGGATTTAAAATAACAGCAGAACAGCTTGAAGAAAAGATTAATTCCCTGAGTAACCCCAAAGTGCTGATTTTGAATTCACCCAACAATCCTACCGGCGTGATTTATTCCAGAGAAGAACTTGAGAAGATAGCTGAAGTATGTGTGAAGCACAATATTCTTATACTGTCCGATGAAATCTATGAAAAGCTTATTTATGATGGAAGGGAGCATGTTTCTATTGCCTCAATCTCTGATGAGGTTAAAAATATGACTGTCCTTGTCAACGGCGTTTCAAAAGCATACGCTATGACTGGATGGAGACTTGGATATTGTGCTGGTCCTACTGAGGTTATCAGACGGGCAGCCTGTATTCAAGGTCACACAACCTCTTGTGTAAATTCTATTACGCAAAAAGTAGCAATAACTGCCCTCTTGCATTGTGAGGATGCTGTCGTAGAGATGCGGCAACAGTTTGAGAAAAGAAGAAATTTTATTGTCGAAATGTTAAATAATATCCCACATATAAGTTGTATACCTCCACAAGGTGCATTCTATGTAATGCCAGATATATCCTATTATCTTAAGCATAACAACCGAAATATCAGTTCATCAAAAGACCTGTGTGAGTACCTTGTGTCGAATTTTCATGTAGCAATTGTTCCAGGATTAGCATTTGGAGCTGATGAATATGTTCGCTTTTCATTTGCAACTTCTATGGATAATATCCGTAAGGGAATGGAGCAGTTTAGAGAAGGGTTAGAAAACTTGTTCTAATCACAGCATACTTTGAACTGCAGATTAAAATTATGAGAGGACCTGGGACTGAATGGTTAAGAAGGCGAGAGCTAAAGCACAAAAAAGAGCGGTCAGTCTGGCTGCTCATTCGCCGAATTCTCGCTCTTCTAATCGTTTTATGGCTTATCCACTTTTTTGCTACGGGTGGACCGGAGAGATTATTCAATTATCTCACCAGATCCGAACATTCCGAAACAAAAGTAATCATTACTAACCCAGAAGGTATAGAAAGATAGTCAGATGGCACAAAAAAAGGATAGATATAAAGATGCAGGTGTAGATGTTAAGGCTAATGAAGAGGTTGTGAATCGGATCAAACCGCTTGCGCGCCAAACAGTTAATACCAGTGTTGTTTCTGATATTGGAAGTTTTGGTGGCTTATACCAATTTGATTGGCAAAATCTCCGTAAGCCTGTATTGGTAGCAAGCACGGATGGTGTCGGGACAAAACTTCTGGTTGCTAAAATGGCAGGTAAATTCGATACAATAGGGCAGGATTTGGTAAACCATTGTGTTAATGATATACTTGTCCAGGGAGCTTATCCCCTTTTTTTCTTAGATTATATTGGTGTGAGCCATCTCGAAGTTGAGAAGGTGGAAGAGATAGTAAAAGGGCTTGTCATTGCTTGCAAGGAAAACAGTACTGTGCTAATTGGGGGAGAGACAGCCGAAATGCCTGGAATCTATCATAAGGATGATTTCGACCTTGTTGGAACTATTGTTGGAGTGGTGGAAAAGGAAAATATTATTGATGGAGCAGGAATTACAGTAGGGGATTGTATAATAGGCTTCCCATCAACTGGATTGCATACCAATGGATACTCGCTGGCACGGAAGGTCTTTTTCGAAAAACTCCATCTCAAGATAGATTCACTTATTCCAGATATAGGTATGACAGTGGCAGAAGCATTACTTGCAATCCATAAGTCCTATCTTTCTGAGTTAACACCTTTTATATGCGCAAAAAAGATTAAAGGGCTGGCGCATATAACAGGTGGTGGCATCCCGGGCAATCTAAAACGAATCATACCTGATGGGCTCTGTGCCTTAGTAGATTTAAATGCCTGGAATCCTCCAGAAATCTTCAAAGTTATCCAGAAAGCAGGTTCAATTAAAACCGAGGAAATGTTTGAGGTTTTTAATATGGGTATAGGGTTAATTGCGGTTGTAAGCAGTACCTCTTGCCAATCAATACTTAGAGAGTGCGATGCAATACCCATCGGCACAATTGGTAAGGGAAAGGGAAAGGTTCGTCTTATACAAGGAAATAAGGTATAGGTTGTAATGCAAAAGAACTGGCGCTTCATAATTTCTGGTAAATTTCCCCCTGCCACTAACATGGCGATTGATGAGTCTATTTTGGAAGGAGTTATCAAGGGTCGTTCTCCCCAGACTGTCCGTGTTTATGACTGGGATCCACCCACCGTATCCTTGGGCTTTCACCAGAAAATTGCCTCACAGATAGATATTGAAAAAGTCAAGAAATATGGCTTTGGCATAGTTCGCCGCCCCACTGGTGGCCGTGCCGTTCTCCATTATGATGAGGTTACATATTCAGTTATTGCCCGTACCGATGACAGATTTAGAGGAAATGTGATTGAATCCTATAAGCAAATTGCGCACATATTATCTATTGCGCTTCGAACAATAGGGATTCAGGTGGATATTGAAAAAGGAATGAAAGAGGAACAAAGAGCGAATAATTGGTCGGCTCCCTGCTTTTCATCCGCTTCAAAATATGAAATTCATTATCAGGGTAAAAAATTAGTTGGAAGTGCTCAGATGCGACGGGAAGGATGTTTCTTGCAGCATGGCTCCATCTTATTTAATCATGATCAGAGTATAATGGCAGAATTTGTTCCTCACATAGATACCAGGAAACTCGAACATCTCCGCACCCTTCTTGCCCAAAAAACTATAGCAATCAATCAGATTTTAAATCCTCATATTTCATTTTTACATTTTGCAATTGTCTTAAAAAGATGTTTTGAAGAGGAGCTGAAAATGCCCTTCTATCTTGGCTCAAGCCTAACAAATTTTGAATATAATCAGTTTAGAAATATTCTCCCCAGATATGATGAAAAATTTTTTTAAAAAAATTGAAAAAAAAAGTTGACAACAAAATATGAAATGAAAAAAATTATTTTATGATTTCGAAACGCAGGTTTATCTTATTCTATAAGGTAGGAGGGTAATGGTATGAAAAAATACTTATGGGTTTATTTAGGAATTATTTGCTTGCTTATGTCAAGTGGCTTAAATGCTGCTACCACAGGTAAATTAACAGGCAGAGTCACAGACATTGATACCGGTGAGCCTATAGTTGGGGCAAATGTTATAATAATAGAAAAAGAAATGGGCGCAGTAACAGATGCAAATGGACGCTATATGATTCTGAATATTCCTCCCGGCACTTATACAGTACAAGCCTCCCGTCTAGATTATGCTCCCACTACTGTTGAAGAAGTAAGGATTAATTTAGATTTAACAACAACTATCAATTTTGAACTTAGAAAAATGGCTGTTGGTGTAGAGGGTATAACGGTTAAGGCAGAAAGGGAGATGGTCCAACGAGACAGGACTTCTTCCGAGACCATCGTTTCATCTGCAGATGTGGAGACTATGCCTGTTGCGAGCATACAAGAAATTGTCGCAACGACTGCAGGTGCAGTTGGTTCAGGTGAGAACCTGCATATTCGCGGTGGCCGTGCAGGAGAAATTGTATATACAGTGGATGGAATGTCTATATCAAATCCTGTTGACCATGGGTTTGGTATGAATCTTGATCTGGATGCTGTAGGTGATATGTCTGTCCAGACAGGTGGATTTACTGCTGAGTTTGGTAATGCACAATCAGCTATTATTAACCTGGTAACAAAGTCTGGTGGCCCAAAATATGAAGGGAAAATAGAATTTCGTTCAGACCATTTATTTGATGATGGTAATAATTCTGATATAGCAAAATTTTCATTAGGCGGACCTATTATTCCTCGTGGCTCAACTGAGGAGAGAGATAGATTTACCTTCTATATAAATGGTAGCGGTGGATGGACAGATACGAGATACAAAGATTATTATACAGCCGATAAGAATGATGTGTTGTGGCTTAAGGATCAGCCTGGTTATGCTTATTATGGACTGCAGGAGCATCATCTATCGTTCATAAATCAGGTGGTTGCTGATAGAGACGAATTTTTGAATTTTGATATCGGCGATCGCTTTAGAAATAATTATCAGGGAAATGCTAAATTTAAATTTCAGTTAACCCCCACCCAAAAACTGACATTTGCAATCAGGGGCGACAGAGAAACATATCTCCCATATAACCATGCTTTTAAATACTCTTTGCCATATTATGACCACTGGGAAACCACTCATGACCAGCAGGCTTTAACCTGGGACCATACTATATCGCCTACAATGTTCTATAATATTCGAGCCAGCCGATTTAATACTGGAATGCATCTCGATTCCGGGGTTAATAGAGATTGGTATTTTTCTGATGCAAACTGGAATTTTAATCCTTTGGATCCAATATCTAATAATTATGGCGTTCATATACCAGGCAGCGGCGAAAACGAACTGATCGAATATATGGATCCGTTAGGGTCGGAAAAAACAATAATGGGTTTTGTAAGTCCTGGTACACATTCTGGAGATTTTATTGATGATGAAACCACTACATATACCCTTAGGGGTGATTTTACTTATCAGATTAATGATGTTCATCAAATGAAAACTGGACTTGAAATTCAGCATCATGAGATTTATAAAGATCGGCTTTTAAATCCATGGAATATTGATGATAAGAAACGATTGCCTGGATACTTGAGCGGCAAAGAAGTAGATACCCTCGAAGTTACCTTTGATCCCTCTATCCACCTTGCTTATGGTGGCAAGGTATATGAAATTGAAGATTTCAAAAATGCTGTTCAGTTTGCAGGAGGGAGTATTGATGGTTATAAAGCCTATCCCTGGCAGGGGGCTTACTACCTGCAAGATAAAATGGAATGGGAAGGTATGATCGTCAACGCAGGTCTCCGCTTTGATTTCTGGTATCTTGGAGATAAATACCAGATAGTGAATGACTCAACCGGACAGTTTGTAGATGCAGATTGGGACTATGTGGAATTTATTGAAGAAACAGAGCCCGGTGTTTTTGAACTTCGGCGAGAAAAAGTAGATAAATTCCAGCTTATGATAAGTCCCCGATTTGGTATATCTCATCCTATCTCAGAAAAAGATGTGTTACACTTTGCATACAACTATCAGAGTCAGCTTCCGCCTATGCAATATGTTTTCACCAGTGCTACTCCCCAGATTGGAACCCAAGGGGCTCATGTGGGAAATCCTAACCTGGAACCAGAAACCACGATCACATACGAGGCAGGGATTGAACATCAGATGGGTGAAGATTATCTCTTGGATGTTACTCTGTTTTACAAAAACATATATAATCTTGTAAGTACGAATAGTAATGACTATTCGGTATTACCCCCTGAAGAAGGCGGTGAGGCTGGACGCCAATACTATGTGTACATTACACGAGACTATGGCAGTGCACGAGGTGTGGAATTTACTTTAAGGAGAAGATTCAGTGACTTCTGGGGATTTAATATAGGATATACCTATTCATGGGCAACCGGAAGGAATTCTTATGTTCATGAGCCGAGAGAGAATCTGCGCGAGTTTCCGCTCGATTGGGATGTCCGGCATAATGCTTCTGTAAATCTTGACTTTAGAATCCCAGAAGATGAAGAATTTTACCTTTTCGGCATAAAAATGCCTGACCAATTTAGTGCCAATTTATTGTGGCAGGTGCAATCTGGTCAGCCCTATACGCCGATGTCTCCTAATCCTGAAAGCGATCAGTTACTGGATACTAATTCTGAACGTATGCCATGGACAAATACAGCAGATCTGCGACTTACCAAGGCTTTTAATGTTGGAAAAGATTCAAAGATTAAATTTTTCTTGGATGTCACTAACTTGTTCGATACAAAGAACATACTTTATGTCTATCCTAGAACAGGTGAGCCCGACGATAATGGAGAAATTCCTAAATATTTCGATCTAAATGATGATGGTGTGGTAAATGAACTTGACGATTATATCGGAGCAGGGATTTATAGAGCATTTTTAGATAATCCGGCATATTATTCAGAAGGTCGAATATTTAACTTTGGTGTGGCTTTTGAATGGTAAATAACTATGGAGGAATAAAAGTGAAACAAAAAGAAATCAGAATCCTGATAATTACGCTTATAACCGCTTGTATGGCGATACCAGTAGGTCTTTCCGGTCAAGAAGGGGTTTTGCCAGATACAACCGCTGATACAACTATGGTTGAAGATACTGTGGCAGCGCCTGTTACCCCGGAAGGGCCCCAGATGGGCGGTTTCGAAGCCTTTGCCCGGAGAATAGTTGGAAGTGGTCTGGTTGATCTGTTCCTGCAGGGCGGATTTGTTATGTGGCCTATTCTTATACTCTTAATATGGGCACTCGCAACCATCATCTGGAAAATAATTGCTCTGAGGTATGCAAAAATACCTGTACATGACTTTCTCGAGAAGCTTTTACCTTTAGTGCGCGAAGGCAAGTTTGAGGAAGCGATTGAGTTGTGCAAGAACACACGGGGGCCCGTGTCTAGCATGTTAGAGGCAGGCTTACTCAAGGTTGACCAGGGTATGGAAGAGGTTGAAAAGGCTTTAGAAAATGCAAGTATTCTCGAGATGTCTTTTCTTGAAAAGGGACTTATAGCATTAAGCACAACCGTTAATCTGGCACCCATGTTAGGTTTTCTTGGGACTGTTATCGGTATGATTCAGGCATTCCAGGCCATAGAGGCAGCCGGTGAAGTCGAGCCTACCGTAGTTGCGGGTGGTATCTCAGTTGCTCTTATTACCACCGCTGCTGGATTAAGTGTGGCTATCCCCACCCAGCTGATCAACAATTTCTTCCTCTCCTCTATCGATGGATTTGCGATTGATATGCAGACCGGATATGAAATGTTAACAGAGGCTTTAGTAGAAACGAAATTTAACCAGAAATAAAATCTGTTTCGAAAATTTATATCCTTGAGGGAAAATGAATATATTAAGTCGTAAAAAGACTTCTTTACGAGTAACAGATATACCGACTGCTGGGATGGCGGATGTCTCCTTCTTGCTTCTTGTCTTTTTTCTTGTAACAACGAAATTCGATACCAAGCAAGGTCTTGGTCTTGTTCTGCCCCCTCATGCTGAAGCTGGTGGAGTAAAAGTTAGGGTAAAAGAGGAAAATTTGACCAAAATCCAAGTCAACAGGCGAGGCGAAATTGCGGTAGATGAACAAATTGTCTCACCAGCAAAGTTGCAAAATATTGTGAGAGAAAAAATTCGAGAAAATCCACAGATGGTTTTTGTGCTTGAAGCAGACAGACAGGCAAAATATAGCATGATGGTTAGAGCCCTTGACCAACTGCTTGCCGCAGGAGCAGAGACAATATCTCTGGCAACGAGGTAATTACTATGGCAAAAATCGAACGTAAAACAAAAGCAAAAACAAAAATACCAGATGCTGGAATGGCAGATATTGCCTTCTTGCTTCTTATATTCTTTATGGTCAGTACAAAATTCGTAAAAGAAAAGGGCTTACCCGTCACTCTTCCCCAGGCTCAGGCTGTACAAAAGATTAATCGCCAAAATGCTAGCACAATTTATGTCACAAAAGCTGGCACTATTTCGATAGATGATTATATAGTTGCAGTGGACCAGATACAGTATATTATGCAAAATAAATTGGCAGAAAATCCAAACCTTGTAACTGCTTTTCGTACTGATAGAGATACGGAGTATGGCGTTATGGTAGATATAATGAATGAGCTCAAAAAGGCAAATGCTTTAAGGGTTGCCTTTGAAGCAAAGAAAAGCTTCACTCAATACGGACCATAGAAATTTAATAACAAAAAATCATGAAAAAAAATAAGTCACTACCCAGATCCTATGATTGGAAGGATGAAGTAAATGTCTATTATGAACGGGCGTTTGCTTTGGCTATTGTCTTACTCCTTTTTATATTTATTGTCTTTCCTAAATTAGAGATTGAGCCCTATAAACATGAAGTAAGAGAGATTCAGACAATTGAGCTTCCCCCAGAGGTAAGGGAAGAGTTTAAGCCTCCGGAAACAGTGCAACCGGTAATTCCATTGACAATTGAAGAGGCTGAGGCGGGCGAGGGAGACGAAGAAATAGAAGAGATTGAGACAATAGGAGCTACTACTTTAGACTTAATGCAACCCCCTCTCCCGGCGCGAGAAACCGGTACAACTCCACGCTTCCGAGTATATGAGGAACCTCCTGTTCCTGTTAGACGGATACCACCTGAATATCCAACCTGGGCTCGTAGAATGGGAATTGAAGGTACTGTTATCCTGCAGGTTGAGATTTTTGAGGATGGCACTGTAGGTGCTATCGAGGTTGTGCAAAGTCTCCAATCAGGTCCCGGCGGTCTGGATGAAGCTGCAATTAACGCTGTTAAACAATGGCGCTTTGCCCCTGCAAAAAGTCAGGGTAAACCTATCGCTGTCTGGGCAACTATACCAATAGAATTTAAGTTAGATTAAAAAGAAAGATAGTTAGGAGGTAAACGAGATGTATCCTAAAAGAAAATTAATTATAACTCTGATCCTCATACTTCTGGTTGGACTGTATTCTGCAGCAGTTGCTCGCTCTGTTATGGGAGGAAGCGGAGGAGATAAAAGACTGGATATCTTCCACTATCATAATGTTGGAAATATCTGGATGCGTGTGAGTAACTATGGATTTTTTGGCTCAGGAGATGATGTCGTTCCCCAATGGCCCTCGCTCGAATACCCTGCCGGCTCAGGTATTGACTATTTGTATCAAGGGGCTGTATGGTTTGGGGCCAAAAAACAGAGAAGAAATGAACTAGGAGAAAAATTATACTGGGGAGACGCAGCACACTCAGAAGAGGAAATTGGAACCATAGACTTGGGATTCGGCAGAGTGATAGATACCCTTTGCTCTGTAGGGTTTGATGGAGATGCGGATATGTATGAATTCTTACCAGCCTATAATCCATTGGAGCAGGTTGCCTTGGGTGTTGTTTATGACCAGTCTAATAGATATGACGGGATCTTAGAAGCATCAATACGAGAGCAGAAAGCGGGCGTTGATGATGATGGTGATGGATGGATTGATGAGGATATGCCTGGCTTTACCTTTCCATTTCGGCCAGCGGTAAGCGAACATGACGGTGAAGTTCTGCAAACTCTCCCAGCAGCCTTTGCCGATTTCGGAGACCAGTTCCCATACGAACTTGAGCCTGGATACCAGTCTGGGACTATAATTAGTAATTCAAGAATCTGGTTTCCGTATGGTTTTTTATACTTAGGCTATAAAGACCCTGATAGTCTATACCTCTTTGCAATGTCTCAGGATGATGATGGTGATGGATTGATTGATGAGGATGGGGCACCAATGTCTGAACAAGATTTTATTGGCTATTATTATGATTATAGCCCGTTTGGAACCCCAGGTGAACGCTGGTGGGGCGGTTGGAATTTTAATCAGGGACACACTCCATTGAATGTAAGGGTCAGGCAGATGAGTTTTCAGTGGAGTTATGAGTATATTAAAAACCTTGTATATATTGAGTTTGATATTACAAATATGAATCTAGTAGATACATTGTTTGACTGTGCTATGGGTATATATATGGATTGTGATGTAGGCCCACAATCATGGAGTGCGAGTTCACGCGCCCCAGATGATGTTTCCGGTTATGTAGGAGGTAAAGCTTTAGAATTTGCCTATACTCGTGATGCTGATTATGATGGCGGATTAACCCCGGGCTTTATTGGAGCGCGTGTGTGTACGCCTATCCCAGATCCAGATTCATTAAACTATGCTTGCTGGAGATGGAAGGTAAGCGATGGTCCCCGTGATGAAGTCCCCGGAAAGAAACGTAATGAGAAGTATTGGTTGCTAACGGGTCGCAATCCGGATGAGTCAAAGTTTTATAACTTACGGGTAGGCGGAGAAGACTCTGAAGTTTTCGAATACGTGGAAGAAGAGCCTGTTGATACAAGATTTTTGTTCGCTTTCTATGGTGACCAGCAAGGCTTGGAGGCTCCTTCAGACTCTACCTGGAATTTACTCCCGGGCGAGACAATGAAGATCGTTGTTGCTGTTTTCCCTGGCGAAAGTCTCGGGGAACTCAAACGTACTGCTGAATGGGCAAAAACTATATATGGCAAGGCACAAAGCCTTACAGAGGTTATTTTACCGGATACATTTAAACATTATGAAGCCCCAGGTCCACCAGACGCACCCAAAATGGCAGTATCTCTGGCTGAAACTGGTGACTCTATTTTTGTCTACTGGGATAATCGCTCTGAGTTCTCATATGATGATAAGATTGTCGCCAGCTCCCTTATTCGACCTGACTTAGTTGATAGGGACACTGCTGATAGGTTGTGTCACGATTTCCAGGGATATACACTATGGTTAGCCTCGGGGTATGGTGAGCAGGATGCCTATCAACAAGTTGACCGCTGGGATAAAATTGATACACAGCAGGATCATGATGACTATAATTGTCTAATTAACAATACAGAAGAGGTATATTTTGGTGGATACTTAGGCATAGACAAAGGATTGCCACAAGCACATGAAGTTGCTCCTAATGAGGTTATCTATACGCGGCCTGATACAACTATCTACTGGACAGACTACTTTATGTTAGATTCTCTCTATCAGTTTTCTCCGGTAACTGAAGGTAGTACTGTCTATGGCATACCACTTTATGCAGCTGATGTTGACTCTTTAGTTGATGTTAGTGGACTGACTTTTGATGCGGAAGCCCTGCTCTTCAAAAATCCTAATGTGCCAGATGATATATATCTAAAACTTTATGAGGATAGACTTATACCAGTTCAGGGGCATGATGGACAATATCATGGTGGATATAATAGTTTTGCTGAAATGCGAAAAGCAAGATTAGCAAGACGTTATTATAAATATACTATTAAATATCCTGATAAGGGTGTAGAAAATTATATTGCAGTGACTGCCTTTGACCGTGGAATACCGGAGAGAAACCTTCAATCACTGGAATCAGGTAAGGATGTCAATAGAGTGACTATCTTCCCTGGACCAGCAACCGTTTCTGATATGAATGAAATATATGTAGTGCCAAATCCATATATCGGACAGAGTAAGTTTGATGGCAAAAGAGAAAGAGATGAAAAAGGTGATAGAAGTAAACGTATCTGGTTTGTAAATCTTCCTAAAGAATGTACAATACGCATCTATACCTTAGCAGGTGATCTAGTAGATGTTATAGAACATCGTGGAGAGCATACTGTAGATGTCATTAATCCAAGTAAGGCGGCTCATACTGGGCTTGCGCCAGAAGGTATGCATTCCTGGGACATGCTTTCAAAGCATGACCAGATTATTTCCAGTGGAGTATATCTTTACTCTGTGGAAGACCATGCTACAGGAAATGTGAAGGTCAATAAGTTTGCAATTATTAAGTAGATAAGGGGCGTACAATGAAAAAATTTGCTGGAATATGTTTAGCAGCAATGCTTATATTGCCAACACTGGCTGTAGGTGATATCTTTCCAAAGGCTGGGACAGCCGGACTCCAGTTTCTTAAATTAGATGTAGATGCGAGAGCAGTTGGAATGGGTGGAGCATACACACCTTACGCCAAAGGTGCTTCAGCCTCCTATTGGAACCCGGCAGGACTCGCTTATACTACTGGAAATGAACTTTTTCTAAATCATCTTGAGTATGTCGCTGATATCAATTATGAGTATGCAACATTTGCCTTTCCTACCAATATAGGAATCTTTGCCATAAATACTTCCGTTCTCTATATGGATTGGATGGATGTTACAACTGAAGACGAATTTGGACCTAATGGTGAAGAGTTTACCGGTAGCGATATTATGGCTGGTGTATCTTACGGCACAAAGATTACAGATAAGTTTGCAATCGGCTTAACCGGAAAATACTTGCGCCAGAATATTGATGAGTATAATGTCAATGGCTGGAGCGTTGATTTTGGAACAATTTATGAAAGCGAACTTGACCTCTGGGTGCTTCATGATATAATAATTGGAATGAGCCTACGAAATTTTGGCCCTGATCTCGGATATAAAGTCGATAATGATGGAGATGGACTTTATGATGAAGACCCATTCGACCTTTTGGATAATGATGGAGATGGCCTTATTGATGAAGATGGAGAAGAACTGGCGTTTCCTGTACCAATGAACTTCTCCTTAGGTATTGCGACAAATCTTTATAAAACTGAGATGCATTCCTTAGACCTGGTTTTTCAGCTTGATAACTGCGTAGACCGTTTAGAAACATATAATCTTGGTGCAGAATTTAAGATTGGTACATTCTTTTTACGCGGTGGTTATCAGTTTAATAAAGATGCTCAATCCTGGACATGCGGTTTTGGTTGTAAGATTCCTACCTCCTTTGCTATACTTGACTTAGATTTTGCCTACAGCGGATTTGGCTACCTGGAAGAAGATATGGGTGATGATTTTCTAACTGGACCGATGCGATTCTCTCTCAAAATGGCGTTCTAAATAAAAAGAAAAAATAATGTGTAAACCAATTAAAACAATCCGCCAGCCGGCGGAGAAGGAGAAAAGATGAAAAAAGTAACATTAATAGTGGCTGGCATAATCTTTCTATTTACTGGGACGCTGGTTGCCAGTGACCGCATGCTTCCAGCTAAGACTGAATCTTATTCTTGTGTCCCAGCACCATTGCCAGACCACTTAAAGAACAACAATTCTGACAGACTTGAAAGAATCCCTCCCCGAGACCCGCCTGAGTATGAATTTGTGGTCTTTCCTACACCAATAGTAACTGCTTATTATGATTATATGCCCGGTAACTATAATGGTCATCCTATAAAACTTCAGGCTGCAAATGGTGGTGCATATGAAGGTATATACTTTATTTTCCATGGTCAGCCTGGTTCTACTGCCAATAACAGAAGAGTTTATTGGGGTTATGCAGACTCGTACACTGATACAGCTATTGAATATGGATTAATTACTTCTTATGATAAGATGCAGGGCTATTCTGGACTTGATATTCACCCTGCTTCAGGAGATGCAATAGCCAGCTGGCATGAGAACATATTCCCTGACTCAGATCTTGATTGTGCCGTAACATATGATGACTATGATCTGATGATGTTACCTGGATTCTGGCAGGACCCTATGGGAATACCACAACCCCCTGAGCCAACCCGGGAGTATATTTGGCCATACATATATGTAGGACCTTCACCTGAGCCTGGATATGTAAGAGTCTATCACATTAGTAACAATTCAGCAATGGATAATTATTGTGAGCATACTCGACTTATGTATATCGATGTTCCTAATGATGATTATGAATATGGTGATATGTGGCAGATACTGGAGCTTGATAACTGGTCGGAGCCCATTTATATCTTTCGCGATTGGGCAGAAGAATATGACATCAGACCCTACTCTACCTTTTCTGTGAGTTGGGATGAGCCTGGCAAAGTGGCTTTTATGGGCTATGCTGGTTATACTATGGAGGACCCCACAGGCGAGGAACCTGTTGATCCAGGCTTCTATGTCTGGGAGTCGTATGATTATGGTGAAACCTGGGATTATGCTAATCTGCATAGCTGCTACCCCATTATGAATAGTATGTACGTGCTTTATGAAATAGCGAATGTGCCTGGATTTACTGATGAGGATGGAGTTCCATATCCTAACCTTGATGTATTCGTTGGGTGGCCTGGAAGTCTGCATACAGGACATCATACAGCTCTATATGATGGCGAAGGGAATCTGCATATGCCTATATTGTTATGGATTGCCTATGTTGATGAAGAAGAAGGTTCGGCTTATTATTGGCCTGCGTATCTTTTCCATTTTCAGGCTGAAATTGTCTATATGGCAGATGGCACCTGGGAGTTACGCTATGTGGCAGACCTACCAGGAACCGATCCATGGACTGGAACCCCTGTTCCCTGGCCCGACTCTGTGACGGTTTACCCTTGGTTAGATATTTCTACTTCGAATGTTGATTTAATGTTTCATGAAAATATCCAACATCAGGCTGTTAATAGAGAGAATGGTTGGCTGGTTCAGGTCTGGGCCAATGGGACAGAAATGCTGAAAGCTGAAAATCCAGATGTAGAGTATCCAGATCTAACAGATCCGAATTACCTTGGACATCCTATAATTTATGTGTCTGCATCTCGAGATAATGGCGCGACATGGAGTGACCCGATAGAGCTTACTGATATTTACAGTGGGGAATTTCCTGATTTCGCCAATCAGATCACCGTCTATCCCTATGTGGCTCCTCAGATTGTAGATTTAGGGGATAATTGGGGTCAGATATTTATGTACTACTTTGATGATAATGATTATGGTAGTTTTGTCCACAACCAGGGTCCCGCTACAGGTGGTGATATTACCTGGATGTCTATAAAAATCGATTTCAGTACTGTTCCTCATGGTATAGAAGAGGAACCAGAGGTTGTATCAGAATTTGTAGTAGCGAACTATCCGAATCCTTTTTCCACTTCTACCCGGATTTCTTTTACTCTACCATTTGGCAAGACAGCCAATCCCCAAGTTACAATCTACAACACTCGTGGTCAGTTAGTACGCAGCCTTACTCCAGAGCAGACCTCAGAGCCGAGAGAGTGGCAGGCTACCTGGGATGGAAAGGATATGCATGGCAGTTCGGTTGCTAATGGTATCTATTTCTATAAGGTAGAGACTTCTCTGGGAACTGGTTCAGGAAAGATGCTTTTGATGAAATAGTTGAAGAGAAAGAATTCTAAGCATAGCAAAGAGCCGCCTATCTGCACACTCTGAATCGTGGCAGGTAGGCGGCTCTCATATTCCATGCAGAGACTTTCTTCCAATGGGAAAAGATGCAAAAATATTGACAAAAGACATAGGACCTAGTGATCTTCAATTTAATACACTTTTAGGAGGAGAGATGTATAGAAAAAAAGCAATGTTAGGTGTAATATTTCTTTTGATTTTGGGTTGTAGTGCGAGCCGTGAAGTCCAACGAATGGATGTTGAGACCACAATCGATTTAAGTGGAAGATGGAATGATACTGATTCACGGTTAGTGGCTGAGGCTATTACAAAGGATATTCTCTCACGCAGCTGGCTTCCTGAATATATTGCTGCCACTGGGGAAAAACCTGTGGTAATTGTCGGGACTATTCGTAATAAGACAAGTGAGCACATCAATGTTGAGACATTTGCCAAGGATATTGAGCGCGAGCTTGTTAATTCCGGCGCTGTGAGATTGGTTGCTGATGCAAAGCAAAGAGAAGAGATTCGCAGCGAACGCCTTGAGCAGCAACAATATGCATCTGCAGAAACCGCAAAACGGCTGGCACAAGAGCTGGGCGCTGACTTTATGTTGCAAGGCACTCTAAACTCAATTGAGGATACTATAGAAGGCGAAAAAGTCGTGTATTATCAAACAGACCTTGAACTTGTGCATCTTGAAACAAATGAGAAGGTCTGGATCGGAAGCCAAAAGATTAAAAAATATATAACACAATCCAAATATAAATGGTAAGCAAGATCCCACTTCTCTTAAGGATATCTGCTTTCCTTACATTTGCTCTCTTTTTGCTAGGATGCGCCTCGCTTGTGATACACACTTCCAGGTACGTGCCCGTGGAAGAAAGTATAGCGAGCAGAAATTATGAGCAAGCCATAAAGTTAATTCAAGAACAGCAGGAGAAAAATTATTATACCCAGAAAGATAGACTGCTCTTTTATCTTGATATGGCTATTTCCTATTACTATGCTGGAAATTATGAAAAAAGTATACAGTTCTTTGATAGGGCAGAAGAGACAATAGAAGAACTATACACGAAAAGCGTGAGCAATATAGCAGCTTCCTTCCTCTTAAATGATAATGTCTTAGATTATGCGGGTGAGGATTACGAGGATATTTATATAAATGTGTTTAAGTGTATAAGTTATCTGGAACTTGATCTCTTTGATGATGCGTTTGTAGAGATTCGGAGGTTGAATGAAAAGATAGAAACCCTTTCTCTTAAATATGCTGATCTTGTTACTGCCCTTAATCAGGCTGTGCAAACTGAGATAGAGTTTAGGCATGGAAATATTCATTTTCATAATAGTGCACTGGCGAGATATTTAAGCTACCTTATCTATCGGGCTGAGGGTGCATACGATGACGCAAGGATTGACCTGGAAAGTATACATCAATTATGGACATTGCAACCTGATGTGTATGATTTTCCTATACCCACACCTATTAAAAACCTTGATGTAGATTCAGATGTAACCCAAGTTAATGTAGTGAGTTTTGTTGGCAGAGGTCCTGAAAAATATGCGGTAGGCTTTAAGATTGACACCTATAATGGCTACATTCTTGTCTATCCTCTAGGAGAGAGTGTCACTGCAGAAAAGATTATAATGGATATTGAAGAGGGATATCATTTTAAATTTTCCTTACCTGAGATTCGGCCAAGAGCGTCACAGATCCAGTTTGTGGAAGTCTATATTGATGGCAAATATGGTGGACATCTGGAGCTTCTTGAAGATATGTCACAAATTGCAATCTCTACTTTTCGGGTGAAGCAGCCAATTATTTATTTGAAAACTATCGCGCGCACAGTTACAAAAGGTATTGTAGCACAAGAACAGAAGGCGACTATTACTGAGAAGACAAAAGACCCTCTTTTTAGCAGCCTTCTTTTAGCCTCTGTGGATGTAGTAGTTGATATCTCTGAAAATGCTGATCTGCGATGCTGGAGATTGTTACCAGGAAAATGTATGATTGGCGAATTTGAAGTGAGCCCCGGGATTCATGATATAGAAGTTAGATATCTGAATGCTCACCGACAGATTATAGATTCTCAGACATTTCATGACTTTCAAGTGCAACCCAATGGTC
>JBNGDW010000014.1:0-24443 GCA_049975325.1 Cloacimonadia bacterium
AATCAGGTGTTGTCAGAAAACTACTATTGCATTAATTTCAGAAGGAGAGACGATGCAAACAATTAGCGAGTTTATAGAAAGCCTTAAACAGCTGGGTGCAACACGAGGCTATGTTACCTATAGTGAGATTAACTCGCAACTACCAGATAATCCCATCTTTCTTGATAAGATTGACGATATTTTCAATGCATTAAAAGATAGTGGTATTGATATCGTTGATGAAAGTGTAAGGGGAAAAATCCGTCGACGGAGAGTTAATGCAAAGCAAAAAGCTGAACCCATAAAAGTAAGATTTTACGATGATCCTGTCCGTATGTATCTTAAAGAGATGGTAAATGCGCAACCCCTTTCTCGCGAAAAAGAAGCAGCAATTGCCCAACGCATAGAAGATGCTCAACAGCAAATTAAAGAGCTTGCCTTACTTAGCGGAAGTTCACTACACGAGTTTCAACATATAATAAGAAAGTACCGAGAAGGAAAGATGAAAATCGACCAGATTCTGAACATTGAATTCGGAAGTTGGTTTGATAAGACAAACAATGAAAGGTTGATAAATGAATTGGAAGCAAAAACGAACCAGGCACTTAAATACTCGGATGCAATAGAAAAAATTATCAATAAAAAGCCATCGCGTCCCTATACAAAAAACCAAACAGTGAGAGAATTCATAAAGGAAAACCGCGAAAAAATTGTCGCTCTTTTTAAAGATTTTAATTTTACAGATACCGTGATAGAAAGGTTGCTCTATCATATCAGCAACCTGCGAATGCGCGTTACCATAAGTGAAAATCGTATAGCAGAAGTTTGCAGAATCAAACGCTATACAACCGTGCAAATATCCTCATTGGGGAGAAAAGCAGAAAAGGGTACAAAAGACTTCAATGAAGTTGCGGAAGATACCGGACTTGATCCCAATATCTTTATCGATGCCCTCCGAAAAATAAAGAACAACAGACGAAAAATAAGACGAGTTGAGCTAGAAACACGTATGAGGGCTGACGAACTTGAAACTCTGGTGAAGGATATCCAAAAAGCGCAGGAAGCAAAAGAAAACGCAAAAAAAGATATGATCTACGCAAATGTAAGACTTGTCATCAGTATTGCCAAGCGATATAATAATCGTGGCGTTAGCTTCTTGGATCTTATACAGGAGGGCAATATAGGCCTAATAAAAGCTGTTGAGAAATATGACTACCACAAAGGATATAAATTCTCTACCTATGCTACCTGGTGGATTCGCCAATCTATTACAAAAGCGATAGCTGACCAGTCTCGCACCATCCGCGTCCCTATACACATGGCTGAAGCAATCAGTAGGGTAGCACATGCTCATAATGTCCTGGTACAACGACTCGGCCGTGAGCCCTATCCAGAAGAAATCGCTGAAGAGACTCAATGCCCGGTAGAAAGGGTAAAAAATATTATGAGAGTCTCAAAACAACCTGTATCGCTTGATAAACCTATAGGCGAAGATGATGGCGAAAGCACGCTCAGTGATTTTATAGAAGACGATACTGTAATTTCCCTTCAAAAGATTGCAGAGCGAACCCTACTACGAAAGCAGGTAGAAGCAGTGCTCTCCACCCTTAGTAAACGAGAAAAATGGGTAATAAAATTACGATTTGGCATCGGAGACCAAACTCCAAGAACTCTGGAAGAAGTAGGACATATATTTGATATTACCCGTGAACGCGTCCGCCAGATAGAAGAAAAAGCAAAAGAAAAACTGAGACACCACAGTCGGGCAAATATCCTCAAAAGATATCTAGATACTTTTGAAGATTTGAACAAATAAGGGAGTTAGAGATAAGTCCCTAATAGTTTAAAAATCACATAAGCCTCTCTGCTATCACAAATGACAATCGCCAGCTGGCGGATTCCATGGGGCAAGCGGAATGACAGTGAGGACGGAAGACGGTGAAAGGATGGGTAGATTTGAGTTTTTCCCTAATCAGAGAGCATATACCCTTTGGAGCACAACAACCCCTGTACAGTCGTTTTGCTCCTTTTCATTTTTTCATTATACATTATTCATTGCCTCCTCTTTTTTGTTTTATTCATCACTTTACTTGACATAAATTTATCCACATAGATTTTTAGGACAAAATTACTTGTAAGAAGGAGAAGTAATGAAACCAAAACTTGAGGAGTTGCTTTCACAAAACGCAAAGGGGATGAAAAAATCTGTAATCAGAGAATTACTTAAGCTTACTGCAAAACCAGAGATAATTTCCTTTGCTGGCGGACTGCCATCTCCAGATTCTTTTCCTGTAAATGAGCTAAAAGAGGTAATTGATGAGGTAATGAAAAACGAGGCTAGGATAGCCCTCCAATACGGAGCCAGTGAGGGTGACCCATTACTAATCAGAGAGATATTAAAACATTCGCAAAAAGGGGGAATGGATGTCACTGAAGAGAATATCGTAATTACAACCGCTTCCCAACAAGGATTGGATTTTATCGCAAAGCTATTTATAGAGAGGGGTGACAAAATTATCGTAGAACTCCCCTCTTATGTAGGAGGACTTGGTGCATTTAATGCTTATGGGGCAGAGATGATCGGCGTGCCTCAGGACGCTGAAGGGATGAGTGCGGTTGTCCTCGAAAAAGAACTCGCTGAACTTAAAGCAAAAGGCGAAAAACCAAAATTTATCTATATAGTTCCTGATTTCCAAAACCCAGCAGGGATGACAATGACTCTGGAAAGACGAAAAAAGATTATTGAAATCGCCCACCAATATGAAGTGCTGATTATTGAAGATAGTCCATACAGAGAACTGCGCTTTGAAGGAGAAAGTGTGCCAACCCTATATAGCCTGGATAATCAAGGACAGGTGATCCTGCTTGGAACCTTCTCCAAAATATTTGCTCCAGGATTCCGTATAGGATGGATTCTTGCTAACCCCTCTATCATAGAGAAGATCGTCATTGCAAAACAATCCGCTGATCTATGTTCACCTCCTTTCTCGCAACGCATCATTGCTCGCTTTATGGAAAAAGGATATCTGTACAGGAATATTGAAAAAATTATAAAAATGTATCGCCAGAAAAGGGATTGGATGATGGAAGCCTTTGAAAAGTATATGCCAGAAGGAGTTACCTGGACACGTCCTGAAGGGGGATTGTTCCTTCTTGTAACTGTACCCGAACATATTGATACTGATGAGCTCTTCCATCAAGCGATTGAACATAATGTTGCTTTTGTTATTGGGTCTGCATTCCATTGTGATGACTCTGGACATAATACGATGCGTATCAACTTCTCCTATCCCAGTCAGCAGCAGATCGACGAAGGTGTAAAACGCCTTGCACAGGCTATCAAAGATTATCCCCAAAATTAAGTTCCTCCAGATGTAAAACAAATTCACTAATATAGGGTATAGAAAATCATCCTTTCTATGCCCTAATTTATATACAAGGGTAGAGATGAAAATGGACAGAATTCTTGCTATTTCCTCTCAAGAAGAGTTTATTCAGGAATTAAAAAAGATTGGAGTTACCCCAAAAGGAATAGCGGCAATGCAGGATAAAGCCCGTTGCCTCGTAATTAAACTTCACAATATAAAGACAGGGGCAGCAAATATTCTAAAACAGGATATGCTTAGCCTGGGGGCAGATGCTGCCATTGCTCGTGGTGTGGTCAATGGCTCGGTAGACCGAACTGATGTGCTCCTTTTCGGTAGTGTTAAAACTTTAAAAAGATTATCAGAAAGGCTCAAAGAGCAAAAAGATTTTAATCTTCCTCAAATTAGAGAAACGATCTTACAACTTATCCGTCACCATACAAATCCGCCAATAAGGTCTATTTTTGCAAGGGGATATACACTACCGTTAGAAAAAACTCTTATTATGGGTATCCTTAATTTAACACCGGATTCTTTTTATGACGGGGGGAAATACACGAAGTCTGAAGAGGCATTAAATCATGTAGAAGATATGATCAGGGATGGTGCGGATATTATTGATATTGGGGCTGAATCAACTCGTCCATATTCAAAACCAATTTCTGCTGAGGAAGAATGCGAAAGGCTGCTTCCGACTCTGGACAGTGTTTTACAAAATTTCAGTATACCAATATCGGTGGATACATATAAGGCACAAGTCGCACGAGAGGCATTAAACGCTGGTGCACATATTATAAATGATATCAGTGGACTAAAATTCGACCCTGGTCTGGCATCAACAATTGCAGAATTCCCTGATGTCCCTGTGGTAATCATGCATATCCGGGGCACTCCAGCCACTATGCAGGATAACCCCACCTACAACGATCTCATAGACGATATCTTAGAATCTCTTCAGAACTCTATCAATGTTGCGAAAGATACTGGTATAAAAGAGGAAAATATTATAATTGACCCGGGCATAGGTTTTGGGAAAAAATTGGAAGATAATCTGAACATCCTCCACAGGCTTTCTGAATTCCACTGCCTTGGCAAACCTATAATCGTAGGATGTTCAAATAAGGGATTTATCGGGAAAATTCTGAACCTCCCAAAAGAGGAACTTACGGAAGGCACTTTAGCTGCTCATGGATACGCTGTCCTAAATGGGGCTGATATTATTCGTGTACACGATGTCAAAGCACATAAAAAATTTATTAAAATGATCGACAATTTGAAGAAGCCAAAACTACCTATAGAGTAGAAAATTATGAGCTTTCTTATTCCATCAATACTTGATATAATTGATATACTTTTGGTAGCCTATATATTCTATCGGCTATTTCTTCTGGTGAGAGGCACAAAGGTATATCCGATAATCTGGCTGCTTATTCTTATCATAATCCTCTACTTTATTGCCCAGCTGTTAAATCTTACTCTGCTCGGTTCAATCGTAAATATCTTAGCGGATTTCTGGTTCATTGCCTTTATAGTCCTTTTTCAGCCAGAGATTCGAACTGCGGTTATTAAAATAAGACAAAGACCCTTTTTCAGATCCCTTTTCCCCCAAAAGCAGTCAGTTAGATATTCGGAACTTCTCAACGCCATAAGAATCATGACCGCGAATAAAATTGGCGGACTGTTTGTGGTGGAAAAGGAAGCAAGCTTAGCAGAATATATTGCTACAGGGGAGGTTATCAATGCTGAAATATCTGAAAAACTCATTTTGACGATTTTTAATCCAAAGACAGCCCTACATGATGGTGCTATTGTGATTAAAGACAATCGCATTGTAGCAGCAAGGGTTATTCTACCGCTTACTTCTCAAGAAAAATATGTTCAAAAATACAGCACTCGTCACCAAGCCGGAATCGGCATTAGCGAACAGACTGATGCCTTCGTTATTATTGTGTCTGAAGAGACTGGGAAAATTTCAACTGCAAAAAATGGTATGATTAACGAGGATATCTCAATAGATATACTTACGCAGCGATTAAGAGATGAAATCGAGGGCTAAAAAGGACAAAATCGTTATAGGGATAACAGGAGAGATTGCGGCAGGAAAGTCAGTTGCGGCAAACTTCTTGAAAGAAAAAGGCATGCAGGTAATCGATGCTGATAAAATTGGGCATGAAATCATTCAGAGAGACGATGTAAAAGACCAGCTTGTCAAAACCTTTGGGGAAGAAATCCTTTCCAATGGGAAAAGAGTAAGCCGACAGGCACTTGGGGAAATCGTATTTAGCGATTTAACCAGATTAAAACAGCTAAACAGCATCGTGCACCCTATCTTAATAAATGAAATCATAAATCGTATTAATCATGCTCAAGCCAAATTTCTTGTAATCGATGCTGCTCTCCTTTGCGATTGGGGACTCGATAAGATATGTGATTATACAATATTGATAATCGCAGACCCATCCATTCGCGAGCAACGCCTTGTAAAAAAAGGACTCACTCCAGAAAAGGCAAAGAAGAGGATCCTAGCACAAAGAGTGCAGTGTGATAAGATAGATTTTGTAGTAGAAAATAATGAAGGCTGTTCAGAATTTATCTCAAGGATAGAAAGAATTTGGGGAGAAATGGTAGAGGAACGGTTGTAGCCTGAGCCTGTCATATATAACAGAATTTAGCAAGCTGATTTGGTCAGTATTACTTTGACAAAATTGACAGATTCCACAAACAGCTTTATACTTTTTTAAAGGTATTTCCCCATGCTAAAAGGAAAACTTTATGTATTGGCAATTGCCATTGGCATACTTTGCTTGTTGATATGGTGTCCTTTGGGCGCAGAGTCTGGAGAAAGTGATCAGCTTGTATCTGCAAAACTTGAGCCGGACAAACTGGAGCCCGGCGGGCAAGGTATACTGAAAGTTACGATAACCATCCCAGAAGGGGTTCATCAAACACTTAACAAAGACTACCTTTTTTTAGATGTTACTTCTCCCAGCGGAATCCGGCTCGAACCCACTATCTACCCTGAAGGTGAAGAGAAAGATGGAACAATCAATTATTATGACAAAATCTTGCTCATAAGGAACTTTTCTATATCCGAAGATGTGGCACCTGACACTTATGAACTCCAGCTTACCGTAGGTTATCAGTTCTGTGATGAAGTCGGCACCTGCTTTTTCCCGCAAGAAATCAGCTTATCATTACCCCTTGTGGTGAAAGGTGAGACTCAGATTAATAGTGATGCTGAGACATATCCAAAGCGGGACACCATGCAGTTATCCCCCTCTCACTCAGAATCTGAAAAAGATTTTGTCAATATCGAGAACCTGCTCAACGAATTCGTTGTGGCAGATGTTGCTGCTGGATATCTCTCCA
Organism: Cloacimonadia bacterium; assembly: GCA_049975325.1. Classification (GTDB taxonomy): domain Bacteria; phylum Cloacimonadota; class Cloacimonadia; order JGIOTU-2; family JBNGDW01; genus JBNGDW01. The sequence goes on from JBNGDW010000014.1 coordinate 6,714, forward strand.
GCAACGAACTTATTGAGTTCTTAGAAAATGTGACTTCAAGTGAAAATCAAGGGACAAATAATTTTGCTGATATGAATATACTACTTGTTCTCCTACTCATACTGCTGGGAGGATTTGCCCTAAATCTAACCCCCTGTGTCTTACCAATGATACCAGTAACAATAGCGATTCTTGGGGCAGGTACTCAAGCGGAATCAAAGGGCAGAGGTTTTCTAATTGGTGGTACCTATGGGCTGGGAATGATGCTTGCCTATGGAGCATTAGGAGTGATTGTCGTTCTTACAGGCGGACAATTTGGTGCTATAAATTCCTCTCCATGGTTTAATCTAATTATCGCAGCAATCTTTGTCATATTGTCTCTTGCTATGTTTGATGTTATTCCCATAGACTTTACCCGGTTTAGAACCAGGAAAATGCCAGGCAATAAAGGAGGAAAAGGTAAATTTATCACGGTTTTCATTCTCGGTGCTATTGCAGCTATACTTGCAGGTGCATGTGTTGCCCCAGTCCTCATATCTGTCATACTATACGCCACAAGTCTGTATGCAAGCGGCAATCCAGCAGGACTTCTTCTCCCCTTCCTGCTCGGCGCCGGTATGGCTCTTCCTTGGCCCTTTGCAGGCGCCGGTCTCTCTCTCCTTCCTAAACCAGGCAAGTGGATGGACTGGGTAAAAAGAGCCTTTGGAATCATTATTATCGTAATCGCACTTTACTATGGTTATACTGGAATAAAACTAATTCAAAATGCCCCTCCTGCCTATGAAGAAGAATCAATTACTCAAGAAGCAGAATTGCAATGGACTCATTCCTTACCGCAAGCCTTGCAAAGAGCTCAAAAAGAAAAAAAGCCTGTTTTTATTGATTTCTGGGCTACATGGTGTAAAAATTGTTTAGCTATGAATGCTACAACATTCAAAGATGAAAAGGTTAAAAAGGCTACCGAAAACCTCATTCTTGTGAAATATCAGGCAGAGGATCTGAAAAAATCACCAACAAAGGAAATCCTAGATTATTTTGGCATTATAGGATTGCCCTCGTATGTTGTGCTTATCCCCAAATAATAAAAGCGCGCCACAATAAAACATTCTTTAATTTTCTTTTAATACTCATAAGGAGTGGCAATGAGAAAGAAAATGCTTATTTGGTTGCCATTAACTATCTTATTTACTTCGGTCTATCTCACTGCAACAGATTTTCACCCTCTGCACATTCTGCATAGTGAACATATAGATTCTGCCTTAGCAAAAATAAAGATGGAAAGGCAAGACATTACACTTAATCTGATTGATAAGCCGGATACATTTCGGCTTCAGCTTATAAACCGATTGTTCAATAAGCCATTGGCAACATTTAATGTCTGCGATTCTATCGCCGAGTATCATTTTAAACACCTCACTCATCTTGATTCATTGCTTATTTTTAACAGCCAACTTCTGGATATTGATATAGGTATAAATAAACCTTCCAAGACTACGCCCCAGGAGAATATTCTACATCTGGAATCCCTCCACCCTGTTAACCAAGAAATCATCCGACAAAGTCTGGCTCTATTACCAACGATCTTTGAAAAGATTAATCACGCCTTTCAGCCATTTACAGATGAGGAGCGAAATTTTCTTGAAGAGTATGGGAGAGAATATTTTGAACAAGACGAAGATGTGCAAGATAAAACATTGCGAGAGATAAACGAGTCGGAAGAAAAATCACGAGATATTAATAAAAAATTGGGAGAATACGCAGCGAAAATTGATCAAAAAAGTTTGATAGAAGCCGCTCTGGCAGCAATAGACCTCATTATCACTATAGATAATTTGCTCTCCTCAACCTCAGATTCCCTCTATACCGATGACCACTTCTTCTATCCCACACAATACGGAGATATTCTGATCAATCCCAAAGAGAGACTCCCACTTGACCAAGCCGTAATAATTATTGATTATGGAAGCGATAATACTTACCATCTCAAGGAAACAAATACATTTCGTCTTATTCTGGATTATGGAGGCAATGACAAGTATATTGGTGAGAGTTTTTGTCAGGGTGGTGGCTACTGGGGCGTTGATATATTGATTGATTTTGCAGGGGATGATCTCTATTACGCAAAAAATCATGCACAGGGAAGTGGCTATTTTGGCATAGGAATTCTTTGCGATTTAGCCGGGGATGATACATATAAAGGTGAAAATATGGTACAGGGGGCAGGTGCTTTTGGTATTGGCCTCTTATGTGACTCTACCGGAAATGACCTATATGAATGCTGTCTTTCCAGCCAGGGCTTCGGCTACACAGGGGGATTTGGCGGACTGATAGATGGGAATGGAAATGATAATTACATTGTACAACAAAAACATGTCGATATTCTCCGCTATGATGAGCATTTTGAAAGTCTTTCACAGGGAGCCGGCTTTGGTATCCGTCCATACTATTCGGGAGGAATCGGCATCCTCGCTGATCAAAAAGGAAATGATAATTATCTTTCTGATATCTTTGGCCAGGGTGTGGGGTATTGGTATGCCATAGGAGGATTAATAGACAAAGATGGACACGATCGCTATCTCTCACACCAATATGCGCAAGGAGCAGGCATTCACCTTGCTTTTGGTGTGCTGATAGACTACAATGGAAATGATAACTATGCAGCCAAAGGTGTATCTCAAGGATGTGGTCATGACTATGCCTTTGGAGGTCTATACGATTTTTGTGGTAATGATAACTATATATGCTACGACCTTTCACAAGGTGGAGGCAATGCTAATGCAATAAGTGTTTTTATCGATGCTTATGGAGATGATGGTTACATCGCTAAAAGAGCAAATACTATGGGATATTCTGATAAGAGACGAGGATTTGGCTACATCGGATTATTCCTGGACATGCGGGGGAATGATTATTATGGCTCACCTCTGGGCGGCAACAATCAATACTGGATACATTCAACCTATGGTATTGGTATTGATTCAGAAAATGCTTATCTTGATTCTCTCGTTACACAAAAGGAGTATGATATGGAACCCGCGGATGAGCCTATTGGCTTTGATATAGAAACTCTTTTTATGCAAGCCTCGGCAGCTTCTCAGAAGTTTCAGTACCTTGTTCAACCTGCCCGGGAGCGTATTGTGGCTATGGGAGATTCAGCAATGTCGTTTCTCGTTGAAAAGCTGGATACAGAAAGTGCCCGAGAACAACATACACTTATTGCAATTATTCCTGAAATAGGAAAACCTGCGCTACCATATCTGGAAAAGGTGCTAAGCGATTCTATTCCAGAAAAGATACCTATAACGCTTCTCCTCTTGGGCAAAATTAAGGAAGAAAAGAGCTTTCAAAGCATTGCAAAATATACTCAAGTTTCAAATCCCTCTTACAGGGTGACAGCAATTAAGGCATTAGGTGATCTGGGAAGTCCTCAGGCTATCCCACTCCTTATTTCTGGACTTCGGGATAGTATAGTTGCTGTCCGCCGCGAAAGCGCTATTGCTCTGCAAAAAATACCTTCAGAAAAAGCTATTCTACCCTTAATAGATGCTACGAATGATGAGTTTCAAGAGGTACGATATGCGGCGGAAGAGGCACTTATAAGTATAGGCGAGACTGCGGACTCCTATGTACAAAAAATGTATCCCACTTCTACTCTCAGGAGTAAAAAACATCTTATTAGTTATTGTGCAAAAGTTTTGACTAATTCCAATTACCAATTTCTGGAACTCCTCTCACACGAGGAGGATAATGAAGAACTCCTGAAGCATGTCTTTGATGCCAAATCTGCCTATTATAACAAGGACATTTCTTGTCCAAAATAGCAGGGGGTATTCGGTTCATAATTACGAAATGGCTGTTCTGAAAATGTCCTACTGTATATCGCTTGATTTAGGGTAGAATATTCATTTTACACAAAAATTGACATATATAAATTTATCTAAAAAATTTATAAAATTCTGAATATTAGGAGTATGATATATGTTACGCACGATATTGGTTGCCAAGATTCATCGTGCAACCGTTACAAAATGCGATCTTAATTATATTGGAAGTATTTCTATTGATAAAGAAATAATAGAAGAAGCAGGCATATTAGAAAATGAGCGAGTAGAGGTTTTTGATATTGATAATGGCAACAGATTTTCCACTTATGTCATAGCGGCTGCGGGGGGAAGCAAAGAAATAGGCATCAATGGTGCTGCTGCCCGGCTGGTGCATCCTGGTGATCGACTGATAATATTAAGTTATGGACATATGGAAGCAAAAGAAGCCCAGGCACATCAGGCAAAGATAGTTGTGCTAAATGAAAAGAATGAGATAATTTCGGCAATGGAAAAGTAATACAGATGACTAAAGATGTGGAAATCATTCGTTCAATCTCTGATATGAAGGCTGAAATAAGCCGCTTAAAGGACCAACATAAATCTATCGGATTTGTTCCTACAATGGGCTGGTTGCATGAAGGCCATCTGAGTCTTATTCGGGCAGCGCGCAGAGAAAACCAAATAGTTGTAATAAGCATTTTTGTGAATCCAATGCAGTTTGGACCCCAAGAAGACTATGAGGAATACCCTCGTGACCTTAAACATGATACACAGGCGGCACAAAATGAAGGAGTGGACTATATATTCTATCCTTCTGTTAAAGAGATGTACCCAGAAGATTTCCAAACAAAAGTTGTGGTTACGAAGCTCAAAAATTACCTTTGTGGCATCTCTCGCCCTACTCATTTTGATGGGGTGACAACTGTTCTTACAAAACTTTTCAATATTGTTGAGCCAGATAATGTCTATTTTGGCTTGAAGGATGCGCAACAGGCATTAATTGTAAATCGTATGATCCAAGATTTGAACTTTTCTATAACACTGCATACGATGCCGATCATGCGTGAGCCTGATGGTCTAGCAATGAGTTCACGAAATAAAAACCTTTCACCAAAAGAGCGTGAATCAGCCTTATCCCTGTATAAAGCCTTAATGCAGGCAAATAAAATGATAAAAAATGGTGAGACCAACCCCAACAAAATCAAAACCGCTATACGTGCTATTATTGCAAACCAGCCATTTACCAAGATTGATTATATTGAAGTGGTGAATTACAATAATCTGGAGCCTGTTAACAAAGTTGGTCCCAACACCCTGATTGCACTTGCAGTGTGGGTGGGCAAGGTACGCCTTATTGATAATATCTTGATTTAACAAGGAGGAGAAAGATGTGTGGTATTGTTGGATATATTGGGGAAAAACAAGCCTTGCCGATTCTCATTGAAGGATTAAAAAGGCTTGAGTATCGCGGCTATGACTCTGCAGGCTTTGCTGTAATAAATAGTAAAAACAAGATAATAATCCATAAAAAAGAGGGAAAGATAATCGAATTAGAACAATCTCTTCCTAATGATAAAGATTTTTCATCTCATATTGGGATTGCCCATACTCGATGGGCAACACACGGCGAGCCAAATTCTATAAATGCTCATCCACACATAGGCTGTCAGGGAAAGATTGCTGTGGTGCATAATGGCATTGTAGAGAATTACCAAACATTACGCACAGGGTTAGAGGAGCGAGGACATAGATTTATAAGTGACACTGATTCAGAAGTATTAGCGCATCTTTTTGAGGAGTTTTATAAAGAAACAAAAAATCTACAGACAGCAGTGCGTTACAGCCTTCAACTGGTTGAAGGGACATTTGGACTAGCAGCAGTATGTGAGGATGAGCCAGACCACCTTGTGGCTGCAAGAAGGGGAAGTCCTCTTATTATAGGTATAGGCAATGGGGAAAACTTTGTTGCTTCGGACGCGGCAGCGCTTGTCGTGCACACAAGAAATGTAATCTATCTCCAGGATGACGAGACGGTTGAACTTACGCCTAATGATTTCTCGATTAAAACATTGGCAAATGTAAAGGTTGAGAGAAAGATAAGCGCGATAGACTGGGATATCTCAATGATTGATAAAGGAGATTTTGACCATTTCATGCTGAAAGAGATATTTGAACAGCCGTCTTCTATCGCAAATGCGTTCCGTGGTAGGCTGGTAGAGCAAGCCAGTACTGCAAGGTTGGGAGGCATTACACTTTCTCCAGACGAACTTAATCAAATCAAAAATGTCTACATTGTGGCTTGTGGCACCTCATGGCATGCAGGGCTTGTCGGAGAGTATCTTCTAGAAAATCTTGCTCAAATCCCGGTAGAGGTTGAATATGCCTCAGAATTTCGATATAGAAACCCGGTTTTCCCGATGGGCTCTTTAGTAATCGTCATTAGTCAGTCAGGGGAAACAGCAGATACTTTAGCTGCGCTGCGAGAGGCAAAGGCACGAGGCGTAAAGGTTATAGGGATTACAAATGTAGTAGGAAGCACTATTGCCCGTGAGACAGACTTTGGGTCTTATATCCACGCTGGAACTGAGATAGGGGTGGCTTCTACAAAGGCTTTCACTTCCCAGATTACTGTACTGTTCCTTTTTGCTCTCATGCTCGCCAGAATGCGAAATCTTTCGCCAGAAGATGGGGCAAAATATATCGTGGAACTACGAACAATTCCCCATAAAGTGGAAAAAATTCTGGAAGACAACGACAAAATTCGTAGTATTGCCCAACAATATAGTAAGGTCACTAATGCACTCTATCTTGGTAGAGGCTACAATTATCCTGTAGCATTGGAAGGTGCACTAAAGCTTAAAGAAATTTCCTATATCCACGCTGAAGGATATCCTGCTGCGGAGATGAAACACGGACCGATTGCATTAATTGACGAAAATATGCCCACCATAGTTATTGCACCTGATGATTTTGTATATGAAAAGATAAAAAACAATATTCAGGAAGTGCGGACTCGGAAGGGGAAAATAATTGCAATCACAAATGATGGCTGCCAGGGCATTGAAGAACTCGCTGATCATGTTATTTATATTCCTTCCACTCTACCGCCGCTTACTCCACTCCTGACTGTTATCCCCCTCCAGCTCTTCGCCTATCATATGGCAGTGCTTCGTGGCTGTAATGTAGACCAGCCAAGAAATCTTGCCAAAAGTGTAACTGTAGAGTAGGCAGCAAACAATCTGTATGGCAAACCGAATTGAGAAGTGTAATGCCTTTGCTCTACGGATCGTAAACTATAGCGATACAAGCCAGATTGTTAAATTCTTTTCTGATAAATTTGGCCATCTGGATGTAATTGCGAAGGGAAGCCGAAATCCTAAAAGCCCTTATTATGGGGCGCTACAACCCCTTGCTGAATACGAGATTGTAATATATAAAAAAGAAACAACCCTTTCCCTCCTTAAAGAACTCAGCATAATTCAGGATAGCTTTGGACTTATAGATAATTTAGAAAAGTCAGCATGTGCATTCGCCGGTGGAGAACTTTACCTACAACTTCTTTTCGAAACGCATGAGTATAAAAAATTCTATGACCTATTTAAGCAGTATACTGCTTATCTACAAAGGATAAATAAAAATTTTATCGTGATTTTCTGGCGATTTTTACTTCGTATCCTTGTCCTGTTAGGTTATTCTATACAGCTAAAACAATGTACAATCTGCAAAGAGCGGAATCCGAAGAAATTTTATGGCTTATCATTCGTACGAGAAGGAATCATCTGTGTAACATGCGCCCAGAAAAATTCTACAAAAAATATCCTAAAATGTAGTCAGGAATGTATTGATCTTCTGACTTCTTTGAAAACAATTGGCGAAAAATTGGATTCTCTGCAACTCTCCCCATCCCTTATAAAAGAAATAAATACAGTGTTGAGATTATATCTTGAATATCATCTTCATCATAAGATTCATCTGAGAAGTTTGGACATCTACCACAACTTTAACACATATAAAACTTGACGACAATTTTTGAAAAAGTATTGAATTACAATAATAATTATAATAATAAAGAATAGCAGGAGTGAATATATGATAAAAAATAGTAAGGGATTTTCTATTTTTTCCGTAATTAGTATCATTGCTTTTGCAGCTTTGGTCTTTATATTGCTTATCCCCCAATTTTATAATGTACGAGCTAAGGAAAAGGAAGACCAGTGCATCAAGAATATGCAACGAATTGAAAGGGCAATCGAAAAGTATATGTCAGAAAGGCAGCAATCTTTTGTAGGAGATCTTGTGGAACTCGTTAGAACCGGATATCTACCCCATGCATATGAATGCCCTGAGAACGGGGTGGGAGATAAATATATCGCAAGCGGAGATTACGAGACCGGAGAGATAACTGTAAAATGTCCTAATGAGGAGGAATTCCCGGGACATAAGTTGCCTTAGTTAATTTAATAAAACCTGATATATACCAGCATACACACATGGTAGAGGGAAACCCCTCTTCGGAATGGGTTTGAAAGACATCGGACTCAGCATAAAACAATTATAAGGGTAAAAAATGAATGCCATAATTAAATGTATTGAAGACCTTCGGATGAAATTGGATAAACACCGAAAAGATGACTTAAAAGAATATCCAACGCGAACAATATTTGTAGACCCATTGCTTCAAGCTCTTGGCTGGGATTGGGATGTGAGAGATCCAGACGAAGTGGAACTTGAGTACCCGACTATTGATGGAAAATCCGTTGACTATGCACCTAAAATAAACCGCAAATCAGTTCTATTCATAGAGGCGAAAGCGTTAAATGATCCACTTACAGATGTCAAAGCCATTACACAAGTAGTTGGTTACGCTGCTAATGCTGGTGTTGAATGGTGCATTCTTACTAATGGTGTTAACTACAAAGTTTATCACAGTACCGAGAGAGCGGAGGCTCCTGATAAACTACTTTTTGAAATTTCTCTTGATCCAAAAGAAACCGAGGGCATGTCGATTCAGCAAGTTGCAGAACAATTTGCACGTTTCTCACGTGATGCAATGGCTAAAGGTCTACTTGACGAGATTGGTGAACAAATCTTCACCACAGGAAAGATAAGAAAAGCTTTAGACAAACTTTTTATGGAACCTCCCAACACACTGATTAGACTTATACGCTCAACCATTGGAGATGACACCATCAAACCAACGCAAGTTAAGAAAGCTCTCAAGAGACTTTGGCCCCAAACATCAGAGATTGATATCCCCTCAACTTTTGGTGTAGAGCCTACACCACTTACGAGAACTAAAGTGGGAGGTAAAGAGTATAGTGAGGAACATCACCTAAAAGGAAAACCACAAGAAGTGGTAGAATTATTTCGGACAATTGATAAATTTTGTAGAGAGTTTGATCCAACTGCGGTTCAAAGAAAGTATCTCGCCAAGTATGTCAGATATTCACATGGAAAAAATATCTTTTGTTGTGTTCACACTCAGAAAAGTGGGCTTCGTGTTTGGTTGAAGTTAAATTATTCGGATTTAGAAAGCCCACCTCAATATGTTCGTGATGTTTCAAACATTGGACATTGGGGAGTTGGCGATGTGGAACTCGCAATTGATAGCCTTCAAAGATTTCAAAGTGCCAAGGGTTTGATACAAAAATCATTTGAAGAAAACAGATTAAAATGAACACTTTTGATAGCAGAGCATATCCGCTACTCCGCCATAGGCGGATTGCCCTTCCCACCAGAGGCGAACAGGCGGGACATTGCTCCCTACAGTCGGCAACGTCGTATACACCGGAAACGTTATACGAAACGGCGGCTTTAAGTAAGTCAAATACTTTAGAAGTAATAGTATGGAAACTTGGCATAAGATAATAATTGGTGACTCAAGGCAAATGAAAGAGGTTCCAGATGAATCTATCCATCTCATTATTACCTCTCCTCCATATTGGCAACTAAAAGATTATGGTAATGGGAAACAGATAGGTTTCAATGATACTTATGAAGAGTATATCAACAATCTTAATTTGGTCTGGAATGAGTGCCATAGGATTTTGCATAAGGGTTGTCGTTTGTGCATTAACATCGGAGACCAGTTTGCCCGGTCAGTTTATTATGGGAGATACAAAGTTATTCCAATAAGAACAGAGATAATTAAGTTTTGCGAAAACGCTGGTTTTGACTATATGGGAGCTATTATCTGGCAGAAAGTCACTACTTGCCATACCACTGGTGGAGCAACTGTAATGGGTTCTTTCCCTTACCCAAGAAGTGGTATTCTTAAACTCGATTATGAATTCATCTTGATTTTCAAAAAATATGGTAATCAGCCGAAAGTAAGTCGCGAGGTTAAAGAACAGTCGAAATTGACCCAGGAAGAATGGAATCAATATTTTACTGGGCACTGGAATTTTCCAGGAGAAAAACAGGATAGACATTTAGCGATGTTTCCTGAAGAACTACCCAAGCGACTTATTAAAATGTTCAGCTTTGTTGGCGATACGGTGCTTGATCCATTCCTTGGAAGTGGCACAACTTCTTTGGCTGCCAAAAATCTGGATAGAAATTCTATTGGATACGAAATAAATGATGATTTCCTGCCAATCATAAAAGAAAAACTTGGATTAAAGCAAAGTACTATTTTTCAAAATGTTAGATATGAGATAATCACGCAGGAAGATATGAGAATAGATTTTAAAGAAGAGATTAATAGATTGCCTTATATCTTCAAAGATCCTATAAGATTTGATAGAAAGATTGACCCCCGAAATTTAAGGTTTGGCTCTAAAATAGACAATTCTCATTCTGAAAGTGAAAGAGAAGCATATTATACTGTGAAAGAAATAATCTCACCAGAAATTTTGATTTTAAATAATGGATTGAAAATCAGGTTGTTGGGTGTAAAAGAGAATCCAGAAAAGATCAGAGAGGCTATTCAATTTTTAAGAGAAAGAACTTGTGGACAAAAGGTATTCATAAAGTTCGATACTACAAAGTACGATGAGGAAAATAACTTACTTTGTTATCTTTATTTATGGAATAAGACTTTTTTAAATGCCCATTTGATTAAAAATGGTCTGGCTGATGTAGATACTTCCCTTGATTACAAATACAAGTCAAAATTTTTAACTGAGAAAAGGAGGACAAAATAATGGCAAAAGAATGGATATTAAATCAGGCGAATATGAGGTGGGGTTTGACAAAGAAAAACAAAGTTGGTCCAGTTTCAGAATTGATAAGAAAGTGTTCCCCTAAGTCCTTGAAGGATTGGGAGGAGTATTATTATAAAAATGTATACTCCAAACAGCATTTGGAAGAACTTGGGAGAAGGCTATACATAAAGATAACTGAAGTATGTCAAGCAGAAATAGAAAGCATAACAGAGGAGGCTTGTATTGATTTTATCATCAATTTGGTAATTGGTAGAACCTACGACGGGTATCAGTCTGAAATACGAACCATTTATGGGCAATTACAAGAGGCATTAGGTGTTAAAGTGGAACCGGCCCCGGATGAATGGGATAGAGGATACAATGTTGATTTCTTCATCAAGGTGAATGAGAGATATATTGGGCTTCAAATTAAACCGGCAGGATATGCTTACATTACCCAAATCATCAACGAACTTAAATTTCAGAAAAATACACATGAGAAATTTACTGCCAAATATAGAGGTAAAGTATTCTATGTTATCTCAGTAAAAGAAGGGAAAAAGAAGATTATCCATAACCCCTCGGTTATTGAAGAAATCAGAAAAGAAATTGAGAGATTGAAAAAAGAATGACGCCACCGCATCGCCTAACACAGCATATACGCTACTCCGCCATAGAACCTTATCTGCCATTGGCTTAAAGGAGGAAAATAAAAATGGTTGAGAAAAGGAAATTATCTGTTTTTGAGAAATACCTAACGCTCTGGGTTTTGCTTTGCATTGGTGCAGGCATCTTTTTAGGGAGGATAGCGCCTGAGGTTGCGGTTAAATTGGATTCTCTTTCAATATATAATGTGTCCATTCCCATTGCTATCTGTTTATTCTTTATGATGTATCCAATTATGGTAAAGATAGATTTTGCAGAAGTAGTAAAAGCTGCAAAAACGCCTAAACCTGTGATTTTAACATTATTCATCAATTGGGCAATCAAGCCGTTTACCATGTACCTGATTGCTTCATTCTTTCTGGGATACCTGTTCAAAGGGTTCTTGCCTGGGACTGAGATTATTAAAACAGGACAAGAAGTTGAATTATGGAGAAGTTACATATCTGGTGCAATACTTCTTGGAATTGCACCCTGTACTGCAATGGTTCTGATGTGGAGCTATCTTGCAAAGGGCAATGATGGGCTTACTTTAGTTATGATTGCCATAAATCCCCTGACAATGCTCGTGCTTTATGCACCTCTTGGAGGATTTTTACTTGGTGTAAATGCAATGCCTATACCCTGGCAGACAATATTGCTTTCAGTAATGATTTATGTAGCTTTGCCATTGATTGCAGGATACTTTTCACGTAAGTGGATTATCAAATCCAAAGGGTTAGAATGGTTTAATACAAAATTTTTGCATTGGCTCACACCTATTAGCACATCTGCACTCCTTGCCACATTAGTGCTTTTGTTCTCTTTTAAGGGAGAAATTATAACTGAGAACCCTCTGACTGTATTATGGATTGCTATTCCTCTTTTTATCCAGACAATATTCATTTTTACTCTGGGATACTTTATTTTAGCGAGATTACTAAGACTCTCCTACCACGATGCCGCTCCCTCTGCAATGATTGGTGCTTCAAATCATTGCAGAGGGAGCAATTGCAACAGCAACCATGCTTTTTGGATTGTCTTCGGGTGCAGCGTTAGCAACGGTGGTCGGTGTTTTGATTGAAGTTCCTGTGATGCTTATGCTTGTTTCGGTTTGTAAGAGATACTGTCATTTATTTGAAGAATGCCATTTAGATTTACCACAGTGCAGACATAGATATGTAAATGTTGAAGTGGAGGATGCATAATGGGTAGAAGATTTAGTCCTCATATCACGAGATTATCGAAGAAATTTGTCTGCATAGTTGCAAGGAGAGAAACTATTAATGGTGCAATTCAACTTATCCATGCTAATATGGATAGGATAATACGGGAAAAAGAAAAAGGCGAAAATAGAAAACATTTAGTATTCTTATAAGGAGAGCTCTTATGGATAGAAAAGATGTAATTATTTTAGGCGGAGGACCTGCGGGATTAACCGCTGGAATCTATGCGTCAAGAGAATTGCTCAAAACCTTATTAATTGAGAAACAAGCGACAGGAGGGCTACCAGCAACTACTGATTTAATAGAAAATTATCCTGGTTTCCCAGATGGCATAAACGGGATAGAACTTATGAGGCTTATGCGTACTCAAGCACAAAAGTTTGGAACAGAAATTCAAGAATACGAAGAGGTAAAAAGTATAATTCCACAAGGTAGAAAAATAATAGTCAAAACAAATAAGGAGCAATATGAGGCTCTCAGCGTGATAATTGCTACAGGAAGTGTTCCAAAACCATTAAATATTCATGGTGAGAGGGAATTTACGGGCAGAGGCGTTTCTTATTGTGCAACCTGCGATGGTCCATTATATAGAAACAAAAAAGTCGCCATAGTAGGTGGTGGAAATGCGGCTGCAGAAGAGGCACTATTTTTAAGTAAATTCGCTCAAGAAGTAATTTTGGTTCACAGGAGGAGTGAATTGCGTGCTACAGAAATATTACAAAAAAGGCTCCACGGTAAAGAAAAGATAAAATTTCTGCTTAATCATAACCTTATCTCTATAAACGGTAATGATATGGTTACTTCTATCACTGTAAAAGACCGTGAGAGTGGTGAGGAAAAGGAAGTTAAGGTTTCAGGCGTCTTTGTATATGTAGGATTACTGCCAAATTCAAATTTTGTAAAAGGCGTTGTAGAGTTAGATGAAAAAGGGTATATAGTTACAAACGCAAAGATGGAGACATCGGTACCAGGCATATTTGCAGTGGGTGACATTCGAAGCAATCAGGTTCGCCAGATATCCACTGCCTGTGGCAACGCTGTAACAGCAGTTATAAATGCAGAACATTATATAAGAGAGATAAGGGAGTAGATTATGGGTGAAGAAGAGTACTTCTGATTTTTATACAGCATATTTACATAAACAAGAAAATGGGAGGGAAGAATGAAGATTACAATAATTTATGATAATACTGCTTTCAGGAAAGACCTTCAAGCTGATTGGGGTTTTTCTGCATTAGTTGAGATAGAAGATACTACAAAAATCCTTTTTGACACCGGAACCAATGGAAGGATTTTGCTCAATAATATGGAAAAACTAAAAATAGAGCCAGCATCAATTGATGAGGTTTTTATTTCTCATGCTCATTTTGACCATGCTGGCGGCCTTTCCGAATTCTTGAATGTGAATTCTAAAGCAAAAATTTATATCCCTCCTTCATTTCATGGAGTAAAAGGAAGGGAAGTTATTAAGCTTGGGAAACCAACAAAGATTCACAAAAATGTATTTTCTACAGGAGAATTAGAGAGAATTGAACAATCAATGGGAGTGGTAACTTCCAAAGGAATAGTTTTAATTGTTGGCTGTTCTCATCCTTATATGGGAAACATTTTAAATGCAGCTCGAGAATTTGGTAAAATTTATGCAATAATTGGGGGGATGCATGGATTCAGTGAATTTGAATTATTTAAGGATTTAGAGTTGATTTGCCCTACTCATTGCACCCAATACAAAGCAGAACTTAAAAGATTATATCCAGAAAAATATATTGAAGGAGGGGCCGGAAGGATAATTGAAATTTAAATGAAAGTTTTTACTATTCATGGGCAATTGGATTATATAAACAAAAACGAAAAGAAGAATTAAAGACATATGCTTCAAGAGAGACTTTTGAAGAAACTATAAGAAAGTTACTCAAGAAGGCCAAAAAGAAGACTTAGTAGAAAAATTAGTGCTATTGTAGAAGAACAAATAAAACGCTTACCTAATATTGCCGTTGGAGAATTGGCAAAAAGAATTGATGAAATTGTTTTTGAATAAATTTTCAGGACTTTACCTAACACAGCATAAAAGGCTTCGTCCGCCAGCTGGCAGACTTCTCTTATCCACAAAATCTCTACTCAAAATCTTATACACTAAAGGACAAAACTATGAACGAGATAAAGTACAAGCCAATTGGAATTATTCATTCGCCTTTTAAAAAACCTACCGGAACACCCATACAACCCGCAGCTGGTAAGAGTATCAAGGGAACTGTTGAGGTATTCCCAGAATATGCTGAGGGCTTAAAAGACTTGGAAGGATTCTCTCACATTATCTTAATATATCACCTCCATCTATCCCAAGGCTGGTGTCTAAAAGTAAAGCCATTTATGGATAATGAGCTACGAGGAGTCTTTGCAACCAGGGCTCCAAGCAGACCAAATCCAATCGGTCTCTCGGTAGTACATCTTGTTAGAATCGAAAAGAATATATTATACATTCAAGATTTAGACATTGTAGATAAAACCCCTCTGCTGGATATCAAACCTTATGTGCCAGAGTTCGAGACAAAAGAAGTAAAAAAATTAGGATGGCTTGAGAAAAATGTGCATAAACTTCCCTCATCCGCCGGCTGGCGGATGGAAGATTCATAAAATAAAAAGCTCAGCCCTAATTCCACTAAAAATAGGGAAGAATCTAGCCTAAAAATCTACTCTCCTATTTTGTCTTTGTATATTCCAATACTTTTTAGCCATTCTTGCGCATGGGTAATATGTGTCCCAGCCCAATATACCCTGCCGCATCGAATACAGTGAGTAAATTTGTCGTGCATATGATAGACATACGGTGGGACAAGCCTTTTTACTCTCTCTTTATCAATGGGGAATGTTTTTATGTTACAAATCGGACAGCGAGTGAAAAAATCATCTATAGATAAAGGAATCCTGGCATTGAGTTCTCTCAATTGTTCATCTACTTTGTCCGAATGAATTAGAATAACCGGGATATTATACTTCCGTTTCAGCCATTTATGGTTGCGAGTAAGTACGATACGGTTTTCGCTTATGGCGATGCTGAGCAGGATTGCAGGCTCTATTTTATTGGAGTAATAAGCATCGTAGCCGAGTATCCTTAGCCATTTTGCAAGTTTTCCCAGCATTTTATCTACTGCAAAGCGTTTTGGTGTATAAGTAGTCATTTTATCTCACTGTGCACCTTCCTTGGCAAATCAATCATTGGTGGGCTTGTTCTGCTTAGTGATTTCAAATATAACAGTGCCTCCCCCTGTGTAATCAACCGGGTCAAGGCATTGTACATATGCTTTTTCACCATCTTTGCCCTTTCCAGAAAGTCCCCATTCTGGAGGTTTAGATATTTTAAGTGCATTATAATACGGCAAAAGCGCTGCAAGGGAATGCATACAAAGAGGAATCTGGCTTATAAGCTTATAGCCATCTTCAAGTTTGAATGAATCTCCAACTTTATAGACAGGGCATACACCTTTGATATCTTTTACTTTTATTATCAAATCCATTCTTGCCTCCTCTTATCTGGTGATGGCAAAAAATTATCAATCCGATCATCAAGGGTATTCATTTCTTAAGAGTCGATAATCTTTTCTACATACTCAGCAATGGCAAGGCAGCAGGTGAGTCCAGGGGATTCAATCCCGATAAGGTTTATCAGATTTGGAAAACCCTTTTCTTTTTCGTTAGAGATGACAAAATCTCGCTCTGGTTCATTTGGGGCTTGAAGTTTTGGCCTGATACCACAATCATCCGGCCAGATGTCATCATATTCAATATCTAAATGCTTCTTGATTGCTTGATAGAAATATTCATGATATTTTTCATCTATTCTATAGTCCAACTCATCCACATAATATGCATTTGGGCCAAAAGAGAGTTCCCCATTTAAATTGATCCGGGTATGAATTCCAAGATAAAGTCCAGAAGGGTCAGGTACTGGATACACGAGATGTGCGATATCCTTATAGCGGGTAGTTTTATAATATTCCCCTTTACAGAAGTGGAGTTTATAGTTACACTCTGCGATAGATAAACCAGCCATTTCGGCAACCTTATCACTCCACAAGCCTGCTGTATTTATCAAGATAGGTACCTTTATACGAATATCTTCATCTTTAACCTGCACGAGATACTCATCATTTATTCTTTCGATGCCGACGGCTTCTGTATTGTAGGCTATCAAAGCGCCATTTTGTTCAGCGAGAAATTCTAACTGTGACATTACACGATGTGTATCCATAATTCCGGTAGATGGGACATATAGAGAGCCGAGTGCTTTAAAAAGTGGCTCAAGTTCTTTAGTCTCTTGCTCTGATAAAATTTTAAGCCCTACAACACCATTTCTTATTCCTTTTTGATAAATTTCTGTAAGAATTGGAAGTTCTTGTTTTTCAGTTGCCACGACTAACTTTCCACAATTTCTATATGGGATTTCATATTCTTTAAGGAAATTATAAAGCAATTTATTCCCTCTGACACAGAGCCTTGCCTTTAAGCTGTCCGTTTGATAGTATATTCCAGAATGAATAACTTCGCTATTGCGACTTGAGGTGTGGCGACCAAATGACTCTTCTTTTTCTATCAGGAGCACATTTTCATATTTTCTTGAAAGTCGCTCTGCAATTGCCAAACCAACAATTCCGGCACCGATTATAATAACATCAAACTCTTCCATAATGTCTTTTATAATAGTTTATTTCCCGGAGTAGACCTATAATTCAAACATAGTGTGATCTTTCCCTCCTGATACGAAGAAGGATAAAATCATAACCTAAAGATAAATCTAAACCCACAAATTTACTTTTCATTTATTCTTTCCCCTTTTAATGTCCAGCCAGTAGCGTCGATTATTTTGATTTTCACAAACTTTCCTACGAGGTCTTTATTACCGGGAAAGACCGCAAT
>JBNGDW010000015.1:0-24054 GCA_049975325.1 Cloacimonadia bacterium
GTGCTCTCCCAACTGAGCTATAGCCCCAACGTACGACAAATTTCTGTTAAAGAGATTATTTTGTCAACAAATTTTTGAAGGAACCGCAGATACACGCAGAAAAGCGCAGATAATTAAGATTCATAACTAAATAATTTTCTCTGATATTTTAGTTAATCTGTGTCTATCTCCGCCAGCCGGCGGATCTACGGTTTCATGTAAAAATCTTGGTGTCAAATTTAATCTTGCGGCTCTGAGATTCTGCCCATAAAAAGTATGATACCGGTGGTTTTGTCCTGAATCAAGAAAAAGAATGGATGGTCGGTTTTGAAAACAGGGATTGGTTTTGGCGGTGCTACTTTTAATATCATTGTTACAGCTGTAGCTGCCGCAGCCTCACTCCCTTCTTCATTAACCTCGATAAAAGCTTTATGCATAACAGATGAGATGAAAAGCTCTCTTTTAGGTTCCATGCCGGAGAAATCAGCTTTTTGCTCAGAAAAGGCATCTTTCATTCCCATTTGAATGAGTATATCATTAAGATTAAATTGTTTTGTGCACTCAAATCGAGGCAGAAAGACTTCTACCTCCTGTTCAGACATACTTTCTTGCCATTGGGAGAGGTTTTTGGCTGTGAGCATTTCTTCCAGTTTTGTCAGTCCATCTCTTTCTTTGGGCAGAAGAATCAGCATAGACAGCTCCTTCCCTTGATAAGGGAGTTCCAACATTTGTAAGAGCTGATTCTCCATATAGTTAAGGCTGGCTTTCTGATGCATCATAGGCACCATCACGGTATCAAAAAGGGTGGTCCAGAAGGGCATAGTTCGAGTTGCATCAGGATTGAATTGTCTTGCCCACAATCCTTTGAAATAGATAGCATTGGTCAGCACAAGGCGGGTACGGGGTGTTATCGTCCCTGGAGGCAGGAGATTTTTTATTCTGTTATGCGTTTGCTCTTCCACCCAATCATTGATACGCATACGAGACTTTTCATATTCATTTATAAAGTCTAATTGGAAGAGGTGGGCATCATAAAATTTTTCCATCGTACGGATAAACTCTTCCAATAGAGAGTATGTTTGTTCTATCCAGAGAGCATTTGAGCTTCTGAGTGTTATCCCCTCTTTTTCGCTCATCTTATTGAGGTTACGATTTATTTCTGCGAACATTTGATGTAAAGAGTCTCGGCATATAGTAAAGCGAAGCACTTCTGCCATTTGTTTTTCAGTCTCACCTCTGGCACCTGCATAGGTCATTGCCAGTGCATTTGAAATGCTATATGGTGAAAAGATTATATTGCCAGGCTCCTCTCCTAATTTTTTGTAAAGGTTAAAGCTGAATTCTTGATTATCTTCCACGAATACCGATTTTTGTGAATTAGAAAGGTTAGTGGAGGCTACAGAAAACGCTATTAAGAGAATTATAATGGGTATTTTCATAATTCCTCCTACATTTATTTTGCAATATAGCCATCAGGCTAGTTTTTGCTGAAGTGCCGAAGGCGCATAGGTAGATACATTGTATGAAGTTTGTCTCGGTGTCAGTTTCATCTTTTCTTTCCCTTTTTGAGAATTACTTCCCCAAGCTTATTGGGTGCCACTTCGTAAATATCGAATTCAGCAATGTTCTTATCTGTTATTCCTATTTGATATTCTATACCTCCTCTATGTTGAGAACTATAGTATTTATTTTTTTTAACCTCTTTACTGGATAATACCCAATACACAACTTTATCTATCCAAACAC
This sequence comes from Cloacimonadia bacterium, assembly GCA_049975325.1. Lineage (GTDB taxonomy): Bacteria > Cloacimonadota > Cloacimonadia > JGIOTU-2 > JBNGDW01 > JBNGDW01. Next base: position 1,726 of record JBNGDW010000015.1, read on the forward strand.
TAATAAAGAGGAAGATATCAGCCATATCCGCTTTAATCTGCTGAAAGTTCATCCAAAAAGGTTCCTGTGATTTATATCTTAAAGCTTTTGCAACCAGGTTTCCTCTTTTCTTTGTATTTATTGCGCGACATGCCTTAACCTCCACCTTAACTCCTTTTATCCACAGGTCGTATTGTCCTTCATAATCAGGATTTATATCTTTATCAGGTTTTTTAAATCTGTTATCTAGGTCCATTATATGCTCGTGCCACATTTCACCAAATATGCGAGGAGCAAGGCCGTAAAATTCTAAATAGCGATTAGCAGAGACATAATTTTTTCTCAATTTTTCGTATTCATTAAATGAAATAACCTTTCTGTCCAACAGGAACATTAAAATATATTCATATTCATTAAACGGGAAGGCTGACATTAAACTTTTTAACCTCACCTTCAAAAACTTCTGGTTTTTCGAAGTCAACGAATTAGATAGTTTTTGTAAATATTCTTTTAATTCTTTTAAGTCCATTTCATTCCTCTGTTTGTTTTCCAATTTCAGGAAAAGGATTTCGCCACTGCCAACCAGTCTTCCCAGTTTTTCTAAAATATTCTAATCTTCTTATAGTTATCTCTGCAAAAACAGGGTCTATATCGCAGGTATATACTTTTCTATTATGGATTTCTCCGGCGATAAGGGTTGTTCCGGAATGAGCAAAGAAGTCAGCAACCAGATCTCCTTGCTTACTGCTCGATAAGATTATTCGTTCAATTGCCTTTAGAGGCTTTTGAGCGTAGCAACCTGGCACATTTTCCTCCATACGATAGAAAACTTGCTGAATATCTATCCACACATTACCGGGTCTTATAGTTTTAGATTTGCTGCGCTGTAGATTTTCTGTAAGTTTGCCATTTACTACTTTATAGTAACCTTTCAAGATTTTTGGAATATCAGTATAACCTACTTTAAATTCTGGATTTCCTTTGGTATAATATAATAGTTCTTGTCTCACCCACATCCAGTTTTTTTGAGTTCCATATCCTCTTTGATTTCTTAAAGTAATGAAGTTTTTGGGCTTTATCTCATCAAATTCTCTCATCATAATCATAAAGTCTGGAAGCGGTTGGAAATCGTCTTTATAATCGGCGCCTATCCATATGTACAAATGAGCACACTCATCCATCACTTGTATAGCATTCTCCACCCACCTTTTTGAGAAATCCATGTAATCCTTTAATGTTAGTTTAAACAAATTAGCTGTATTGGCATTTCCTACCGCCACATTATAAGGTGGATCGTTTATAATGAGTTGAGCCTTTTCTCTCCCCATTATTTTTCTGACATCATCTATGTTCGTGGCATCAAGCACACTTACTTTATGTCCATTTACCGGGTCTTCCCATATCTCGCCATATTTCAATCTACAGAGTGGTAATATTTTCTTTCTCAGTCCGCCCTGTAAATCTAAGCGTTGAAGGTTTTCAGCGGTTTTCCCCTTATTTCTCTGCTCCGCAAGATTCAACTCTGGGAACAGATCCAAATTTTGATTATCTTTCACTTTCTTATCCTCATACTTCTCCAATCAAATTTCATAAAACTCTTATCTTTGCTAAAACTATTCTGTCAAGAAATAGGTGGGTTTTTACAATTTTTTCTGGAGTTGAGCTATTGTTTCCAGTGCTTGCAGTGGTGTAAGGTTTTCAATATCCAGTTCTTTGATTTCCTTGAGGATTTTATCCTTTTCTTTTACTTTTTCAAAAAGGCGATTAAAGATATCTATCTGTATATTTTCTTGTTGGCTGGCTTTTTTGGTTTTTGTCGAAAGTCCCTGTGGGCTTAATTCGTTTTTTTCTAAATTGTTTAGTATTTCTTTTGCTCTTTTGATAACCTTCTCTGGTATGCCAGCAAGTTTTGCCACCTGGATACCGTAACTCTGGTCAGCACTGCCAGGAACTACTTTTCTGAGGAATAATACTTGGTCTTTCCACTCTTTAGCAGTGATGTTATAATTTTTGATTCCCTGATAGATTTCGGCAAGTTCTGTGAGCTCATGGTAGTGGGTTGCGAAGAGGGTTTTTGCGCCGCATTTTTGTTTATCATGGATGAATTCCACAACTGCCCAGGCAATACTGAGTCCATCGAATGTACTTGTGCCTCTACCTATTTCGTCCAGCAGAATCAGGCTCCGCGGCGTAGCATTGTGGAGTATATTGGCGGTTTCAATCATTTCAACAAGAAAGGTGCTTTGCCCAAGGGCAAGGTTGTCTGAAGCACCAACTCTGGTAAAGATTTTATCAACGATGCCAATCTCTGCAAAGCGAGCCGGAACAAATGAGCCTATTTGCGCCATAAGCACAATAAGTCCAACCTGACGAAGATAGGTGGATTTGCCAGCCATATTTGGTCCAGTGATAAGTAATATACGGTCAGTAGTATCGTTTAAGTAAGTATCATTTGGTATAAAAGGTTCATCTGGCATAAGTTTTTCAATAATTGGATGTCTTCCCTCTTCTATGTGGATAGTCATATCAGTTGTTATTTCTGGCTTACAATAATTGTTATAATATGCGAGTTCGGCAAGAGAGATCAAAACATCCAAGATAGAGACCACAGAGGTAAATTTCTGCATTCTAGGGATAAATTTTGCAATCTTTTCACGAATTTCCAAAAAGAGAGAGTATTCGAGCTGTTTTATTCGTTCCTCTGCGCCCAGCACTTTGTTTTCATATTCTTTGAGTTCTGGAGTGATGAATCGCTCGGCATTCACCAAAGTCTGTTTCCGTATGTAATCATCAGGCACTTTCTTGAGATGTGTTTTACTCACTTCAATATAATAGCCGAAGACATTATTGAATTTAACTTTAAGATTTGGAATTCTTGTCCGCTTTGCTTCTTTTTCTTGCAGGTGGGCTATCCACTGTTTGCCCTTCTTGCTCATCTGCCGTAGGTTATCGAGCTCGTTGTTATAGCCTTCTTTAATGATACCACCTTCTTGTAAAGTGAGGGGAGCATCATCGACAAGTGCACTATCTATTATCAATATGATATCATCAAAGTTTTGGATTCGGGAGAAGAGGTCCTTTAGTAAAGGTGAAGCAAGGTTGGAGAGTTGTGTTGCGATAGGTTGGGCGAGTTTGAGATAGTTCTTGAGTGCGATGAGGTCACGGGGGTATGCTTTTCCTGTACCAATTTTACTGAGAACGCGTTCCATATCTCCAATTTCCTTGAGAATATTCTTCAGATTATCGCGCACTGCAGTTTTTTCAATCAGTTCACCCACTGCATCAAGCCTTTTGTCTATTTCTTCTTTATTGATAAGTGGGTTTAGGATCCATTGGTATAATAGGCGTTTTCCCATTGGCGTTGTAGTATTATCCATCACTTCAAGCAAGGAACCTTTTCGTTCTCGGGTTCGCATTGATTCCACCAGTTCAAGATTATGGCGTGAGATAGCATCTACCTGCATAAATTCGGCAGAGGAATAGTAGCGCAGATTGTTTATATGTTGTAGGTCGTTTTGTTTCAGTTCTTTAAGATACGAGATCAAAGCCGCAGAGGATATTATGGCGTTATACTTTTCATCTAAGCCAAAGCCATCAAGAGATAATACATTGAAATGTTCTTTTAAAATTTTCTCAGAGGTTTTACGGTCATATCGCCAGGTTTCATAGGTAGAGAAAGAAGGATTATAGTATATTTTAATGTTTTTTTTGAAATTTTGGTCAAATGTTTCTGGGATTAAGATTTCTACTGGCTGAAGGCGGACAATCTCATCTAAAAGATTTTTAGGAGGCACCTCTGTGCAGAGGAATTCTCCAGTAGAAATATCAATGGAGGCTATTCCAATCTTGTTCTTGTCTTCATAGATAGCTGAGATATAGTTATTGATTGTGTTTTCGAGATATTCGTCTTCGAGGATTGTGCCTGGGGTTATAACTTCTACTATTTTTCGTTTTACAAGTTTATTGGCTTTTTTAGGGTCTTCTATCTGTTCGCATATAGCCACTTTTATGTCCTGCTCCAGCAGTTTCTTCAGATAGCTGGGCAATGCATGATGTGGAAAGCCAGCAAGTGGAACAGGATTTTTTCTTTTTTTATCCCGGGTAGTTAAGGTAATGCCCAGAATTTTCGAGGCCGTTTTTGCATCATCAAAAAATGTCTCATAGAAATCACCCATACGGAAAAGTAGTAATGCATCTGGTTGCTCTTTTTTTATGGAGAGGTATTGCTGCATTAGTGGGGTGAATTCACTATTAGAATTTGATTTTGCCATTTAGAGCCTCGTTATACCATAATATTTTGAACCAATAGGTTTCGGGTTTTAATCTCTTTTATAAATAAAGGATGAAATTGACTGTTGATTCAATCTTTGCTGAAGGTATTTTGCCTCATCTTCAGTTCTGAATGGCCCCAACCCTACTGCAAAATATTTTTTGTTATTTACGATCTTCTCGTAGATAAAAGGGTTTAATCCTCTATCTTGAAATTCCTTAAGAGCAGATTCTGCCTGCTGTTTCTCTTGAAAAGCAGCGAGTTGGACAATATATTTTTTATCATCATTTTTCCGAATTTGGGGTTTGGGCAGAGATGGTGAATATAGTCCCAGGTTGGTTAGGTTGGATAGCTGAGTTTCAGCAAGAAATCGTTGAGAAGAGTATGGATATTGATTTATGACCTGTCTATAGTATTCTGCTGCTTTTTCGTATTGCGCGGTTTGTTCGTAACAGAGTCCCATTTTATAGATGAGTTCCGGAGCAAAATTTTGGTTTTCATTTGATTGTAGGAGGCTGTGGCATTGTTTGAGAGCATCTTCATATTTGCCAAGATGAAAGTATGCCGTTGCCAGATTCAGTGTAGCGATTTCCCGTTTTACCGGGTCCTCATCAAAAGTAAGATAGCTTTTTAGATAGTTGCTGCTATTTTCATAGTTGTTTTCTGCAAAATATGTCAAGCCAGTCCAGTATACAGCTTCAGCAAAGTAAGGGCTCGAGGTGTGTTGCATAATTTCTATCAGATTTTTTTTGGCGGTCTTGTAATCTTCTCTACAATAGGCATTTTTGGCATAGGCAAGTTTTGCTTTGTCTGTGTATGAATTTAGTGGTAACTGGATTATTTTTTCGTAATTCTGGTTCGCTTCTTGCAAGGTGGGGCTATATTCTGCCAGCAAAAAATAGGCTTCGGCTTTGATTTCTGGGTCTTTCTCGTTGGCTACTACTTGATTGAGGATATTTTTTGCCTCATTTATGTTTCCATTACTTATCTCTTCTTTTGCCCATGGAAGCAAGGGAGAGGCAGAGATGGCGAGTGGGCAGAAGAGCAAGGTTGTGCAGAATATAGTTAGGGATATGATAGAGCGTTTCATTATTGTAGGTAGGGTGCTGAGGTTTGTTTTACTGGCTCATAAGTTCGAGGAACTTTTTATTGTTTTTAGTGCCTCTCATCTTATTTTTGAGGAATTCTATGGCGTCGTAAGGACTCATAGTTTTGAGGATTTTTCGCAGGACAAATACACGGTTTCGAACCTCTTCTGAAAGCAAAAGTTCTTCTCTTCTTGTTCCTGAAGTCACAAGATCGATTGCAGGATACATGCGAAGATCGCTAATAGAGCGGTCGAGAACAAGTTCCATATTACCTGTACCTTTAAATTCTTCGAAGATAACTGTATCCATTTTACTTCCTGTTAGGATGAGGGCAGTGGCAATAATAGTCAGGCTTCCACCCTCTTCTGTATTTCTTGCTGCCCCAAAGAATCTTTTTGGTTTATGTAAGGCATTTGCGTCTACGCCTCCGGAAAGCACCTTGCCACTTGGGGGAACAACTGCGTTGTATGCTCGTGCAAGCCTGGTGATACTATCCAGAAGAATTACAACATCTTGGCCAGATTCTACCATTCGTTTTGCTTTTTCGAGCACCATTTCTGCTAATTTGACATGGTGCTCGGCAGTTTCATCGAATGTAGAGCTGACAACTTCTGAATTTATTGGTTTAACGATTCTCTTCATTTCAGTTACTTCTTCTGGCCTTTCATCCACAAGCAGCACAATAATGTAGACTTCTGGATGGTTTGTCAGGATTGCATTTGCCGTTTTTTGTAGCAAAACGGTTTTCCCTGTTCGGGGCGCAGCTACAATAAGCCCTCGTTGTCCCTTTCCAATTGGTGTAAAGAGGTCAATAATCCTGGTTGAGTATTCATTACCTGAGACCTCGAGATTTAATTTTTCTTCAGGATAGAGAGGGGTAAGGGTATCGAAATGCGGCTTCTGTGCTGTAATCTCTGGAGGTTCCCAATTAATCGCATCAATACGAATTAAGGCGAAATATTTTTCACCCTCTTTTGGCGAACGGACAGGGCCAGAAACGATATTTCCCTGTCTGATATGAAATTTTCTTACCTGCGCCTTTGCTATATACACATCTCCGCGGCTGCTATTATAATTGTTTTCTGGGTAACGGAGGAACCCATATCCATCGGGGGTAATATCGATAACCCCTGATGTGAAAGCCAAGCCTTCGTTTGCTGCCTGCGCCTCAAGGATTTTAAAGATCAGCTTGTCTTTTGGAGTCACGCTGTAATACTTTACTTCCAGGTCTTTTGCAATTTCATGTAATTCTAAAACCGTTTTGTTCTTCAGTTCTTGCAATGTTAGTGTTGCCATTTTTCTCCTAGTCATTTTCTTTTATTAGTTGTTTTTGTTGGTCAATAATTTTTCTTCTGCTGCAGAGCGGCGTATATACAATGGTTCTAACGACGCTATATACTCGTAATCATACTTTAAGTGCTCTCCTTGAGATCGGAGAATCTCGAAAAGGGATGCTGCTCTGGGAAAATTAAGGTGAATTGGTGGGAATTTGTATTTGATATGCATTTCGCCCCGATTATTTTTCTCCCAACATTTTGGGATTGAACCTACAAAAAGTATATCATCATCAATAAATTTTGTCAAATTGTTTATAGAGAGTAACTGCGGAGGGTGAATTTCTTCAAGCTCTGGCGAATACATAGCAATATATATCATATCCCGACCTGCTTCTAATATAGGGCATATATTCTTTTCCGCGCCATACACATTATATGCCATAGCGAGTAAAGTGGAGAATCCCTTCAAAGGTATTTTCCTTGTATAACATATTCCTTTTGCTGTCCCAAGAGCGATACGCAGTCCGGTGAATGAACCAGGCCCAAGTGTTGTAAGAACTGCATTAATATCACTTATTGATATCTGCAGATTTTTAAGCAGAGTATCGATCATTGGCATAAGAGATTCTACATGAGTTTGTTTCTTCCTCATAATATATTCTGCTTTTACAGTGTTATCTTCTGTTATGGCGATGCTGCCAATGCTTGTCGATGTATCAATTGCCAGGATTCTCATTAGTGATTCTTTAGGGTTTTAGATATTAGCAGGGATTATACAGAGGAATCGGAGGATACTCTCCCCCATATTTTTAAATTGATGATACATATTTGGGTTTACATAAATAACATCCCAGGCATGGAATTCTTTTTCACCATCTTTTGTTTTAAGCAGACCGTCTCCTTCCAGCACAAATACTTCGTGTTCCCAATCATGTATGTGATATGGGGTATATCCCCCTGGTTCAACTTCAAACATTCGCAGAAAGTAGTTTGGGGCATTGTCTTTCTTTGATATAAGCCAACGGATTTTGATATTTTCTGCTCCTTCTTGGGTGACTTTTTCTAATGGGATTTCGTCGAAATGGGCTACTTTCATAGCTATCTCCTCCTATGTTTTGATTTTGTTAATACATTGTCGTCCATAAAATGAACCTTTTTATTGCAAATATTTGAAGGTTTGCCATAACACTTAACTTTTCCTGTTTTGGCAAAGATTTGGTGCTCCTCTCTTTTAGAGATATCTCCCTTTGTGGAACTAAAACAAAAATTATCATTCGGATATTTTACTGTCAACAATTTTTTATAAGAATGTCATCCACAATGTGATGATATCAGCGGCGATTGTATGCATTTACAAACATATAATTCCTTCTTACTTGTTGGTTTTATCTTGCTATACTTCTGTTTCACTTGGGAATTCATAAGCAACTTCATATAGGTATAGGCCTTGCGGAGGAGCCGTGGCACCTAAAAGAGTATAATCTTTTTGTTCTAATATTTTTTTGATATAGTCATTCTCAAGATTATAATGAGAAATTTTCAGCAGTGTTCCCACAATTCTTCGTACCATATTGTGGAGAAACCTATTTGCTGTGATATATAGCCTATATTGCGAGTCGTCCTCTTCCCATTCGGTTGAAATCACTGTGCAGAAGCAATGCCTGAGTTGAGATGTATCGTTTGCAAATACCTCAAAGTCATGGCTGCCAATAAGGTATGGAATAGCGCTTCGTATCGTTTTAGAATTGATTTTTTTACCGGGAAAGAAAGCAGTAAAGTTACGATCAAACGGACTGAATTGCTTGTTGATCTTATAAAGGTAAGTACGACTTTTTGCTGAAAATCTGGCATGAAATTCAAAGGGGATTTCTATACAATCTTTTACAAAAATTGAGGATGGAAGCAGACTATTGAGTGCAGGGATGATGTTTTGTGGTCTCATCCGCGTTTCTGCAGAAAAGTGAGCATATTGATTATATGCATGCACACGAGCGTCTGTACGGCCAGAGACAACCAGCTCAGTTTTTGATTTAAAAATTTTTGTGAGAGCGTCTTCCATCACTCCCTGGATAGTTATTCTATCTTTTTGGATTTGCCAGCCGTAAAAATCAGTACCGTCATAGGCAAAACGGAGTAGAAATTTTTTGTAGTTCATATCAATATAAGGAGAAGCATTTGTGCAAGCATGAGCACAGGGATTAATAAATCATTATATGAAAGACTCAGGGAGAATTTTGAACCCAGGAATACCTCAAGCTTAGGTGCAAGGTCCTTTACCCGATGAAGCGACTGTGAAAAGATATGTATAAAAACTGATGGCAGCTCAGCAATAGTGATAGTTTCTCCGTTGCATTTTCTATATGAGCGAAAGGTGTCAGAAAATTGATCTTTCAAGATAGGAAAGAAGTTAATAAGACCGAAAAGGTAAGCGATTATAAGGTTGAATCGCTTGTGAGAAAGAATTGCTCTTACATTTTTAAGGAAGTTTGCCCCGGATGAGGTTTGTATGACTATCATACTCAAGGCTACAAGCAGAACAATCTGGGTAATCAGAAGGAGATCATCTTGCCATGAGGTACCAAATATGTATCCTAAGAGGAAGAGTCCAAAGAGCAGGGGAGAGATATCCAGAGTAGCGAGAATGACACCTTTTAGGAGCCGAAAGTTTATTATAAGAAGTATCGCTGTAATAATTGTGATTACATATAAGGCATTACTCTCTTTTGTACAAAAAAGAAGTATTATATTGAAGAGGACGAAAATCAATTTTAGGAGAGGATTTATTTTGTTTAAATCTAACATAATTCAGGCTATCCCTGTTTCTTGCTCTTCCATGCTTGGTTTCATAGTCTTCTGAATCAGAGGGAAATACTTGGTTTTGTGGCTCATGATTCCCATGATTTTGTTTGCACTAATCAGAAGATTGCGGAGTCTTGGAAGTATCTACAGGTGTGGTATCGGTAATGCTTGAATCTGAAAATGTAGAATCAATAAGGCTCCGAGCGGATTCATTCTCATAGGTAGTATCTGGAACCGTTGCGGTGGAATCGGGTGTTGTTGCGATCTCCTCTTGTGGCGTTATAAAGTATTCCCCTGTAAAGTAAGTGTTTACAATCTGAGTAAGTTCATGCTCAGGAAAATCTCTTATAAGTGTTTTGAGATATGGTTTTGCATTGGTAGTATCAAAAAATTCTTTTAGAAGGAGGTCAGCTTTAGAATAAAGAGCCTCAGGGTAAATTTTGCTTTCCTGATAGGAAGTTAGAATAGTATCCAGATAAGCGAAAGCCGAGTCAATTGAGAGTTCTTGAGTATAATATTTCACGGCTTTATTGAAGTAATCTCTGGCTTCGTATTCGTATTGTGTGATAAGTGTTATTGGTTTGCCTTCCAGCATCCGCCTTGCTGCAAAACTATATTCAGACTCAGGCAGCTCATTTTCTAGTAGTTCCACCACATTATAGGCTGAAGTGGTATCCTGTTTTATTTTAAGGAGTGTCCATGCCTTAAGTAGAAGGACGCTGGGATATACTTCGTTCATATAATAGCTAAGTACATTCTCCAGGGAATTTATTTTTTGTTGGAGCGAATCTACTATAGCTACCAATGTATCTTGAGGCGCGCTTAAAGTATCTCCTATACTCCATAAAGAATCAATCGGGGTTTCTGTTGATGTAGTATCTGGGAAGAATGGCTGAGTCTGGTCCTGGAGCGAGAGAGTGTCTGATGTAATATCTTCTACAGTTGGAAAGATGAGGGAATCTTGAAAGCTTGCTGTGGTATCTGGTAGGGGTTCTGCCGAAGAAGTATCAGATGGAGTGGGGGTTGGTGCTTGTGGAATAGCAAGTGAATTTATATCTAATGCAGTGATCGGGATATTTTGCAATTTATTTCTTAATGAATCAAGCTGGGCGGTGAGTAAAGGTTTTTGCCGAATTATTTCATTATAGACTGTGATGGCAGAGTCTGGTTTATTCTCGTCTAAAAGGTAGTATTCAGCAATGTTAAGTTGTGCTTCTGCCCATGATTGCATATCATTAGCAGGGTCTACAGCCTTAAGCTGGAGAAACTGATTGGCAATGTCTTTCTTTTTTATAGTTTTTTTTACCCATTCATTGCCCTTGTCTTTGGAAGTGATCTTGCTAAATTTATCAAGAGCGTTTTCATAATCATGTAGAAGCGAAAAATATACATCTCCCCAATGATAGTATGTTTCGATTGCTATTTTACTATTTTTATTTTTTGATATAATCTTTTCAAAGATTTCGAAAGCCTCTTCATATTTTCCTAAATATGCGTTGCATGTTCCTATCAGCAGGTCAATTTCACTGATTTTATTCGGATCGAACTCATCTTTTTTGAGTTTTTCGAATTCAGTTTTTGCTTTTTTATAATTTTGCAGTTCCATAAGGCTCTTTCCGATATAAAATCTTGCATCAAGTTCCATCTTTTTGTCTGGGTGTTTCCTCAGCACATTCTGGAAGGAGGTGAGGGCTTCTTCATAGTGGCCATGAATATATTGAATCTGAGCATATCTAAAAAGAGCATTCACTTCTGATTTTTTTGATACTTTCATCTTGATGACATTATCCAGTTGGGTTAATGCCTTGTGATAGTCACCTTGATTATAATAGAATTCCGCGAGGTCAAGATAAGCATCTTCCCGCAATTCTATAAATCTCTCATCATTTATAATGTTGTTATACTCTGCAAGGGCGTTTGCATATTCTTTTAATTTTAGATAGGTTCTGGCAAGATATAATTTTGCTGTGGGATATAGAGGGCTTTCGCTGTAGTATTTTTCAAATTCCTGAAATCTTGTGAGAGCCTTTATGTAGTCTTCTTGTTCATAATAACATTGTCCCATAAGGAGCAAGGCATCGTCCGCGTATTTGCTTGTGGGGTATTCTTTGAGTACATATACACACCTAGAGATTGATTTATTGAATTTTTCTTTAATTGCCGGGGTGACTTTATCATTATTTTTCTCTTTTGCTTCCACTGCTTCGGCATAGTATTTATTTGCATTGTAAAATGTGTTATAATACACTCCGCAGGCTGTAGGTAGCAAAAGCAGGATAAGGCAAAAGGCTTTTTTTATAGACATTATTGGGCTTATTGTTATTGGCTTAAAAGAGAATTAGTTAGAAGCCCTTTATTGAATTTTTGCGTATTTAGTTGCTGCTTGTAAAATCTCACCTGAGATTAATAGGTTTTTGGCTTTTTCTATATCTTCACTTAGGATGCGGTCTTTTTTTAATGGTGCGATATGTTTGCGGACGAGATTTTTTACCTCAACAATTGCTTTACTACTTTCATAGGTGATTTCGTATTCAAGTGCCTGAGTTGCGGTTATCAGTTCTATTGCTAGGACATAAGCCGTATTCGAAACTATTTCTTTTGCATGGCGAGCTGCAATAGTTCCCATACTGACATGGTCTTCTTGTCCTGCAGAAGTTGGGATTGAGTCAACAGAGGCAGGGTGGGCGAGTGTTTTATTCTCAGAAACAAGGGATGCGGCTGTACATTGTGCGAGCATAAAGCCAGAGTCTAATCCTGGATGTGGGGCAAGGAATGGAGGTAATCCATTGTTTAATGCTGGATTTAACATTTGTTCTATGCGGCATTCAGAGATGTTTGCAAGTTCTGCTATTATTATTCCAAGGAGGTCAGCAGCGAAAGCTACAGGTTCTCCATGAAAATTACCGCCGGAAAGAGCAATACCGTCATTTGCGAAAATGAGCGGGTTATCTGTGGCTGCATTTATCTCTCTTGTGAGTATACTTTCTATAAAGTCGATTGCATCGTATACCGCTCCATGGACTTGAGGCATACATCTGAGGCTATATGGGTCTTGAACTTTAGAGCAGTTCCTGTGCGATGCCATTATTTTGCTTTCAGCTAGTAGATTGCGGAGATTTTTTGCAGAACGGATTTGTCCAGGATGAGGTCGCAGATTATGAATTCTTTCGTCAAATGCGGCATCTGTTCCTTTAAGCGCTTCTACTGTCATAGCCCCAACGATATCTGCAGATTTACATAAAGTGATTGCTTGCAAGTAGGCGAGTGTTAATATTCCTGTCATTACCTGTGTGCCATTATTCAAGGCAAGCCCTTCTTTAGCCTTGAGGTTAACAGGTTTGATGCCGGCCTGTTGTAATGCCTTTTCTCCATCCATCAAGGTGTTATTATAGTAGGCTTTTCCCTTGCCCAGCATCACCAGTGCTATATGAGAGAGTGGAGCAAGGTCACCACTTGCGCCTACGGAGCCCTTTTCTGGTATGAGGGGATAGACCTTTTTGTTAAGCATATCTATTATTGTCTGAAGGGTTTCTAACCTTATACCAGAATATCCTTTTGCCAGTGTATTTGCACGTAAGAGCATAATCGCTCGGGTTTCTGGGATTGGCAGCACTGGCCCTACTCCAGTGGAATGACTTAAAATAAGGTGCATCTGTAAGCGTTCTATATCTTTATGGGTTATACGCTTGTTTGCTAACTTGCCAAATCCTGTATTTATGCCATATACAGTTTTGTTTGAGGAAACAAGTTTTTCCACAAATGTTTGCGATTGTATTATCCTTTGCCGTGCTTCCGGGGTAAGTTCTATCTTTACATCTTGATAGGCTACATTTTTAACATCAGATAATGACAACGAATTTCCATCCAGACTAATATGTATCATCAAAACTTTCCTTTTTAGAATTTTTTTGTAATACCAATAGAAATTTTTGGCTTATACGGATCTAGATCCATTTGTAGTGAAAGGTCTTTTTCTGCCTCAATATTTTTGTTATACGCGTTTACTGCCTGGACAGCCTTTATCATACTCACAACTCTATTTGCAACCATTATTCCGATGGTCATTTGCGCTCGTATTTCATATTTGTTTTCTTCGCGTCGTAGTTCACCATATCTATACCACACTTCTTCAGAGCCCCAATCCCATTCCTCTTCTCCAGTATAAGCATAAGTTTCTATAAAGTTATCGCACTCTTCAGGAGACCAGCCATAGTATCCTTGTCCCCAGTCTCGAGCATAAAGATAGACATAATTGTTATACTGCTCACTGGAAAAGAAATGCTGTAAGTCCGTGTAATATTGTTCATTTCCATCTCGAATTCCTGTTCCCGAATATGCATAAGCATATTGTTTATAGTCTCTTTTTGCCCATTCTGCATGTTGGAGGAAGCCAAAATATCCCAGCCACAACAATGCTTCAGCAGAGAGACTGATAAAGGCTGAAGAGTTATTCTGAGCGTAGAATTCTCCTGCTCCCGGAAGTATTGCAGAAAACAATGCTGCTTTTAATGGTGATTTCGTGCCACCTGCAGATAAAGAAGTCCATATAAGTATACCTGAGATTACCAAGATAGATATTTTCTTTTTCATTTTGTTACCCCAATCTTGAGCAATTTCTCTTTACCATCTACATTAACAATGGCAAAATATATCCCGGATTAAACATTGTCTATATTCCATTCAAATTCATTATTTTTATTGGCAGAGACTTCCTTCACATCTTTGAAAAGGAGATTTGCAGCAAGGTCATAAATCTTTATATTTGCATTTCCATTTTTAGTTGGAACGATCCGTATACGCACATCTCCCTTCTCCGCCGGGTTTGGAAATGCGTAGATATCAATATGAGCAACGGGCGGTGGTGAACCACAAGCTGGAGTGTACACGCATGCATGCCGTTCTGGACCATTTTTATAACCATTCCAGTATAATTTAGCACTATTCGCATTAATTCCACTTATTGATAACATTTTAACAAGAGAATCAGCAACTGGGAGGAAGATCTTTGCAGTTGTGTCATCTATGCTGATATACGGTGAGGCGGACGAATTTCCAATCGCAAAGCTATAGTTCATTACTAATTCGCCCTGTGATGATATTGTTTGAGTCCACTGTTTTGCTGTAGGCAAGAAAAGCGAGACATCTTCTTCGGGCAGAAAAGAACTGCCGATGATAGGGGAGACCTGAGGAGAATATTGAGAATAATAGGGAGCATTGGGGAATTGGGAGACGAATGCTCCATTAGACTGCACCGCATATATAGTGTTGTCAGCAGTAAAAACAATATCATGTCCACCATCCCCATCCACATCGCCCAGCGCGATATTTGAGATAGACTGAAAGTCGTAGCTCTGGGCTGAAAAGATTTTTTCAGTCCTGTCTTGCTCAATTTTATAGATTGACCCTATCCTGTCTTGGATATAGATCGTCTGTATTGAGTCGTTATATTCTATTATTGGATAAAATTCTCCCAGTTCAGTTGGAATAGAGTATGAGAATTTATGAGTGAGTGGATTCACCTCATAACTCGAGATGGTATGGGACTTGGTTGCAACAATAAGCTCATTTGCTTCCTTATTAAATGCTATGCGCGGATTAGTTGCAGGTATGGACTTCTCTTTGTTTAGCGCTTTATTCTCGATTGTATAAACTATAATTTCACTTTTGGTAGGCACGATTATCTTATTATTTGAGATAGGGATAGGGGAGTCTGTGAGAGAGTCAGGTAAAGCAGTGCCAAAGGTATCCTCAGGATATATATAAAAAGGAAGTACAGCGAGAGAATCTCCCAGGGGGATGATAATCATATTTTTATCATTTTCTTCCAACAGGAGAGAAGGGGGATATGTGATCGGTCTATCAAAATTATAAGTATATATTTCCTCAAACCATCCCGAGAAGACTTGAACAGAAGAATCAGCAGCAACTATTATGTTATCGATATCTCCGGAATAGGTATAATCTTTGCAGTGAAGAATCTCATTTTTGGGGTTAAATTTGATATTAAAAGGCAACTCTGAGATTGTATCATAAAATTGATATTGAAAGATAAAACTCATTGTTGGCTTGGCATTGCTTATATCAGTTATTTCTATAAGAGAGTTTACATTATCGTGGCTGAAGGAATTTGGTTTGGTTAATGGTCCGAACTGGAAGTTGTGGAATCTTCGTGGCTCATCAGGAGGCCAGAAACCTGGTTTGGTCCTGAAGAAAGGCTCATATGGTGTGCCGGCTGCATAGTTTGAGTTTGGATTTCCAATATCCCAGATATTATCTGCTTCAATCAGTTCAACACCTTTGCGACCTGAGTTAGCGTTTATCATATTTGCTTCAAATCTGGTGTATGGTTTTCCTTCAACATATACTATCTCATCGTATATAACAGATTCATCTATATGCCATATACAGATACCACCACTTGTGTATAATTCTTCGTCAAAAAGGTCGCTAAGGTAGGGATCGTATGTTGGCAACATTATATCATATTCATGATTGCGTAATTCTGTTTCACCATTCATTGGGTAGAGTGCTACTCTGCCAGTAATTTCATCAACCTTGATTACCGGGTCACCCTCCTTATCAACATCTGTTTGGCGGTTTTCTAAAAGGAAATATTCTTGTTCGTTGATGGGAATTTTTACAAATTGAGGGTTTACAGCGTTATACATTGCAGCAGCATCTATTTCTACTTCTCTTGGCGTAGTTATTTCGATATACTTACCAGATTTTTTGAATTCTTCACCCCATATCAATGTTCTTGTCCAGGCAGAAGGGAGTACAGGGATAGCACCCTCTATTACTAAGGTATCAGGTGGAGTCTGAGTTGTATCAATATTAACAATGGCTGTCTGGCCTCCGGTATCCATAAGGTCCCAATAGCCCACTGCCGGGTACATATTTGTAGTATTATAAAGATCAAGAAAGCCAAGACTATGACCAAATTCATGAAACAGCTCTGCATTTATGGCTCCAAATCCATACATATAGTGTCCCTGTTTATAGAAGTCCTGAGAAATAGTCTCTGGTGCGATGGCTATTGACTTGATGAAATGTGTACTATCGTTTACGGCTACAGAATCATCTTCCAATTCAATATACATACCCGGGATATCACAGGGTGTATCCCAGAATACATCATGCTGCCAGTCAGACCCAGCATGAATTACAACTATGTGATTATAAGCAGCAAAATCAATTTTAGGAGTATGGGGAAAGTTTGTGGTATCGGCTACAGTTATAACATCGCGAAAGAATTGGAAGTATCGTTCTGTTTTTAAATCCCAATTGTCTGTATCTGGATTATAGTATGCCATTTTATGTGGAAGGTGGTAAGCAGTATCTTTTGCAGAGGGGAAGATTTTGAAATTAAAGTTTGAGTTAGGCATTCCCGGGGCATCAATTACTCCAAGGCTAGCAGTATTGTAGTAGTACTGCATTGCGATAATATTCTGATGGAAGTAAGTGGAATCATGAGGAGGAGAGCCAATGGTTTGGACTGAATCTAAAACACCATTTATGGTAAAGTAATCATACTCTCTAAAATCAAATTTTCCATTTCCAGTGGTTTTGGGATCATCTGGGTCTTCTTTTACAAAATCCACTAATAATACAAGAAGATTTATCTCGTAGTCTTCTTTTAGCGGTATTCTGAATCTATCAGGTTTATTAAATCGCTGGAATTTTTCGCGATAGATAGGGGGTGGTTTTTTTACTTTTTGCAAGTGGCTTTCAATTTTCGGTTGGGCTTCTGGGGCAATTTGGAGATTTAGTTCATGCGAAAAAGCCAAGGTGGGTAAGCCTAAGGTGAGTAGAACAAGAATAAACACCAGCTTGCTCTGTTTCTTTTGTTTCATATTGTTGTAGTCCTTAATTTCCGCTTTTATAGATTGATATGCATCTCTTTATCTTGCAGGAGTTAGAAAGATAAAGAGAGTGAGAAGGTTTTATTTTTTCCACCTTCAAGCATTTCGCCGCCAGGTTGAAGCGCAAAATCAAAGCGGAGCTCTTTACCAGGGGAAAACTCATATTTTAGTCCGCCACCAAAAGAATACTCAGTAATATGGCCAGCAACATCATGCACATATCCAAAGCGTAAAGATATCAGGTCATAATAAGTATATTCAATTCCAACATTTTCTATCATTGAGTCAATTTCGTAATCAAAATCATCGTCATAAAGGGAGGTAAACCAACGTTTCCAAAGTGGATCATCATTTACAAGCATTTTATTTATGTCAGCCGTTGCGATGAGCTTACTATATTCACTATCCAGGATTTTATATGAGAGTCCGGCGCGGAGATTAAGGGGCATAGGCTGAGAATTTTTAGAGTTTTTGTAGCGGATATCAGGACCAAAATTTTGCAGGTTTACACCCAATGATAATCCAGGAGTAAATAGATTTTTCTTTAATACACCTGCATCAAATACAAATGTATATCCTTCTCCCTCTGCAGTCATTTGAGCACCTTCTATCAGTGGAGCCAATCCACTTATTACACCTTTTAGATTGATTCCAACTCCAAGGTCTCGGGCTATCTTTGCCCCATAAGACGCACCTATAGCAATTTCGTAACTCTCAAACATGCGCACAGGATTGCCTTCAATATCTGTTGCTTGTAGCTCACCGTAAGTTATATATGTGATATTAAAGCCTAATGTTCCAATTCCTTCAAATTTTTGAAGATAACTCAGATATTCATAATAAATATCATCAATTACATCGCCAAGCCAGTTAGAGTGCATCAGACCAACTTCAGGTCCATCAAGGAAGGCAATTGCTCCTGGGTTCCACCAGGTGGCAAATGCATCGTCAGCAATGGAGACAAAAGAGTGCCCCATACCACCAGCACGAGATCCTGGTTCAATAAGCAGGAAGATGCATGTTGCTTCTGAAACAGCATTCGCAGGCACTGTTGACATTGATATTACAATGCCAACCAAGACTAAGACCATTGCGGTTTTTGTGAGTACTTTCATTATTTTTTCTCCTCTTATAGGTTTTAGTTTTTAATGAGTATTGATGGATGGTGTCATTCCTATAAGTTATAGGAATATACAACTATCTATGCAGTTTGCCTAACAAATCCTAATATATTAACTCCTAAGTTTTGGTGCCGAAGGCCGGATTCGAACCGGCACGAATCATAGATTCGCTGGATTTTGAGTCCAGTGCGTCTGCCAGTTTCGCCACTTCGGCTTTTATCAAAAATTAAAATCATAAATCTCTATTGTCAATATTTTCTTTGTATATTCAAAAAATTTTCCATCTTGCATGTCCTATGCCAGTTTTACTGAGACGATTTTTGATACACCATTTTCTTCCATGGTAATACCATAAAGATTATCTGCAGCCTCTACTGTACGCTTGTTGTGTGTAATAATAATAAACTGTGTCTGTTCAGAAAATTTATCCACCAGCGAAAGAAATCTAGTTACATTTACTTCGTCCAACGGAGCATCAATCTCATCAAGGACACAGAATGGGCTTGGTTTTACCATATAAATTGAGAAAAGCAGAGCGATTACTGTAAGTGCCTTCTCTCCGGAAGAAAGCAGGTTGATATTTGAGATTCTTTTTCCTCTGGGGTTTGCAAAAATTTCTATTTTTGATTCCAGCGGATTCGTTTCATCCACTAAACTGAGTTTTCCTGTACCTCCATTAAAGAGCTCTTTAAAGAGAGTTGAAAAGTTCTTCTCAATTTTATGGAATGTTTCTAAAAAGAGATTTTCCGCTGTGGTATTGAGTTCCTTTATGGCTTCCTCTAAATTCTTTTGCGATTTTATCAGGTCTTGTTGCTGTTCTTCAAGAAATTTAACCCGTTTTTTTTGTGTTTCATATTCATAAATCGCTGCGAGGTTTATTGGACCTAAGTTCTCCAGCCTTTTTTGATATCTTTTCATACGCTCGGTAAGTTCGTTCGGAGAAAGAGCCTTGTACTTTTCTGGCTCATCATGTGTAAGGTCATGATGAAAGTGTGTAAATGCATCTTCCCTTATATGCTTCAACTTCAGTTCGAGTTCCTGTATCTTGAGCTCATTATTGTTTTTTTCTTCACTCAGTATGTCTTTAGTAAAATCTAGGTCGTGATTTCTCATCTTCAATTTCTCTATCTCTTCTCGCAAAGTATGGAATCTGTTTTCAACTTTTAGCAAAGCAGTTTTTTCTTGGTTAAGTTCATCTACAGAGCCGCGGAATTTACTCTCTAACTGGGCGATTTTGTCCTCAAGATTTTTAATGGTAGAAGTGAGCGGAATAAAAGAATCTTCTGCCTCCTGAAGAGCAGATATATTTTCTTTTTTCCTCTTTTCTATTTGTTCAATTTCCCTTTTAAGGAAGTCGACATCCTTCTCAAGTCGGGCAATTATGATATTGGATTTATTAAATTTCTCTTGAATGTCCCTTTCTTGCGCATTAAATTCAGCAAGAGCAGATTGAAGAGTATCCTGTTCTGGGGATAGTTTTGTATCCATGCTGGGCAATAATTTAAGTTCTTTCTCTGTATATGCGATTTTTTGTTCCAATGCTTTGATATCATCTTTGATTGATTTTAATGAGGAATTATATTCTTCTGTGCGTTCCTGGAGATGTGCAGATTGAATGTTAGATTGTTTAAGTTCTTGCTCGAGTAGAACCTGTGTTTTCTTCAATTCTTGAAGTTTATCAGAATAATAGGTGTGGTTTGTGGCAAATTTTTCTCGTTTTTTACCGACTTCTTCAAGTTCCTTTTCGATATCTGAGGCATAATTTTTTTTCTGTTTAAGGGTAAACTGTATCGTAGTGAGTCTCTTTTTTCGAGAAAGCAGCCCCTCAGATTCATTCTTGTCAGAATTAACCCTGATAACGCCTCTGTTTGTAAAGACTTCTCCTTCAGGGGTGATAAAAAGAAGTTCTTGATTTTCCTCGCGGGTGGATTTGGCGAGCTGGCTTGCCTGCATGCGGTCTTTTATAATATATATATTCTGAAAAATTTGTGGATTGATATTATTGTTTTTGATTGTGAGCACATCCAACAACGGGATAGCATCTGCAATTTTTGTAGGAGTCTGATTTCCCGTTTCGTTTTCTTGTGTTAGTATAAGCTGTGCTGCATAACGATTTTCATGGAGGAAATCAAGAGCCGGTACCACGACCTTTTCATTGCATAATACTGATGAAATAAGGGATTGGAGCGCCCTTTCAACAGGAAGGATATACTTTTCGTCAACTTTAATGTTGTCTCCGAGTATGCTCAGTTCTCCCTTTTCTCTGAATTGGGAGAATAATGCCTGTATACCATCCTCGTAGCCAAAAAGTTGCTTTTCCCAGTTTGTAAGCTGCTTTTTCTCTGCTTCTAATGCTTTTATTTCTAACTGAATATTCTGAAGTATATCGGATAACTCTTTTTCTTTTGTTACCAGAGAATCCAACTGACTGTGATTTTCTCGCTTTTGAATTTCTATTTTACCCAGTTCTTCTTCAATACATTTTATCTTTTTTTGTAGATTCTCAATACTGGTTTTAATTTTGGACTTATCATTGTTCGTATACTCAATCTTTTTTAATAGGGATTCGGCTTGAGTATTAAGGAAATTGATTCTATTGTATGCACTTTGCTTTTGGGCTATAAGATCTTGCCTTTTTGTCGAGTCTTTTTGGATTTTTTGGTTGATTTCATCGGCTTTTCTTTGTAATTCTTTGGATTTTTCTGTGATTTGCTGAAGCCTTTGTGCATACTCCTCGACGATGGTGCGTTCTTCTTCCAGTTTTTGGGCTTGGACTTTCAGCTCTTTCCTCTTTTCTTGTAATATCCTATCAGCTTCTCTATCATGGGATTTCATTTGGTCTATTTTGGCAATGATTTCTTTTTGGGCTGTTTTTTTTGCTGAAAGTTGTTGTCTGGAGAGGAGTATATCCCTTTCATACTCATTGACCATTTTTTCAATTTTTGCCAGTTTTTCTTGTTCCTGACGGAGTCTATGCTCAGTTTCAAGCAGTTCGCTATTTTTTCTCGAGAGATTCTCAGAGGTGGATGTAAGCTCCTTTGTAGTGGAAGCAAGTTTCTCTTCAATACTCAGGAGTTCATTTTGGAATGGCGTTAGTTTCTGTTGATACTCAAAGAATTGTATGCCTGCCAGTTGTATCTCAATGGTATTGATTTTTTTCTTCAGGTTTTGGTAGCGTTTGGTTTTACTTACCTGGTGCCGGAGGGAATTTACCTGATGTTTTACTTCGGCGATGATATCATTCAGTCGAACAAGGTCGTTTTGGATAGATTTTAGTTTATTTTCACTTGCTTGTCGACTTTTATTATATTTCATAATTCCGGCTGACTCTTCGAAGAGATATCGCCTCTCTTCGTCGTTACTACTAAGCATACTGTCTATCATCCCTTGTTCCATAAGGGAATAAGCTCGACGCCCCATACCTGTATCGTAAAATAAATTCAGGATATCTTTCAGTCTGCACGGTTGCTCATTGATGTAAAATTCACTCTCTCCATCTTGATACATTCTGCGGGTGATTTTTACTTCCTTGTATTCTAATGGCAAGATTTGTCTATTATTTTCGATTACTATGGAGACCTCAGCAAGACTTTGGGGCGAGCGTTTTTTAGAGCCGTTGAAGATAACATCACGCATTGAGTTGCCGCGAATTCGGGATGGATTTTGTTCCCCTAATACCCAATGTAATGCGTCGCATATATTAGATTTTCCACAGCCATTGGGTCCGATAATTCCGGTGATCCCTGGTGCAAATCTGAAAATAGTGGGATCGGCAAATGATTTGAATCCTGCAAGGTCTAATTGAATAAGTCTCAAAACCTGCTCCCACTAATGCATATTCTTGTATTCACGAAGTCCGCCAGCCGGCGGATTTCCCGAAGGGCAAGATAGTCGCTTCGCTCCATTGCAAAGTGAAGATTGCAAAGTGCAAAT
>JBNGDW010000016.1:0-16533 GCA_049975325.1 Cloacimonadia bacterium
AAATGATTTTATTGCAAAAATGTATATTGCTTTAAAGGAAGCAAAGGGAAAAAACTATTGGTTAAGAATATTAAGCGACGAAGATTTCGTGAAATCCTGTAGAATAAAAAGCTTAAAAGATGAATCCGTTGAAATTATTAAAGTTATAACATCAATAATTAAATCTACTCGAAAACAAAAAAGTAATTAAAAATTATTAATTAAAAATTTAAAATTATTTATAAGGAGTGACTATGTATCCAGAATATATGAACGAATCAATCAAAAATGTAGAAAAAACCAGGCCAGAGAGACTTAAGCTGGCAGCCTCCGGCAAACCTATATTTCCATTAATGTCTGCAGAAGAGCGAGAAGAAATTTTAAGGAAGTTTCATCCGGATTATCAACCTGATGCTCGGCGGGAGATAAGATTTGGTCCAAATAAAGGGGAAAAAATTACGGCAGAAGTGGCAAATCTGCTTGAAAGCTATTCGCGTATCAAACCAAAAGATTTTGATCTCAACCAACCTGACTACGAAACTGATGTTCTCGTTATAGGGGCTGGATCTGCTGGCTTTTGTGCAGCCCTGCTCGCGGAAGAAAATGGGGCAAAGGTAATTCTGGCAACAAAACTGCGAATCGGTGATTCTAACTCTATGATGGCACAAGGCGGCATACAGGCAGCAGTTAGGCCTGACGATTCCCCTCTTATACATTACCTGGATGCAATAGGTGGAGGACATTTTGATAATAAACCTGAGCTTGTAAAAGCCTTAGGGATAGAAGCACCAGATGCAATTCAATGGCTAATAAATCTGGGAGTGATGTTTGATAGAAATCCGGATGGGACTTTGAAAGCAGATTCAGGTGGAGGAGCTTCCCGTTTGCGCATGCTTGCTGCAAGAGACTATACAGGCGCAGAAATCTGCAGAACCCTCCGTGATGAAGTGCAGAATAGGCCAGAAAAAATTCAGATACTCGAACATCAGCCTGCAGTAGAATTAATCAAAGACACACAAGGCAAAGTCGCTGGTGCCGTGGTCTACCATCTTGAAAATAAAGAGTATTTCACCATAAA
Source organism: Cloacimonadia bacterium (assembly GCA_049975325.1). GTDB lineage: Bacteria > Cloacimonadota > Cloacimonadia > JGIOTU-2 > JBNGDW01 > JBNGDW01. Next base: position 1,058 of record JBNGDW010000016.1, read on the forward strand.
GGCAAAAGCAACTATCCTTTGTACAGGAGGATTTGGCCGCCTGCATATCAAAGGTTTTGAGACAACGAATCACTATGGAGCAACTGCTGACGGGCTTGTTATGGGCTATCGCGCTGGAGCAAATCTTCTCTATATGGATTCAGTCCAATATCACCCCACCGGTGCAGTTTTCCCGCCGCAAATACTCGGTTTCCTGTGCACAGAAAAACTGCGATCACTCGGTGCCCAGCCTGTAAATAAAAACGGTGAACTTTTTGTCTATCATCTTGAACCTCGTGATGTGGAAGCCTCTGCGTTTATCCGTGAATGCTCCGAGAGAAACAATGGTATTAAAACCACTCAGGGTAATATAGGAATATGGCTGGATACACCTCTGATAGAGAAAATCCACGGTTCTGGAACTATTAAATCGAGACTCCCTGCTATGCATAGGCAGTTCTCCAGATTCGATATTGATATTACCCAATATCCTATCCTCGTTTATCCCACCCTCCATTATCAGAATGGTGGCTTAGAAATTAATGAAAGATGTGAAACCAGGATAGAAGGACTTTATGTGGCAGGAGAATGCAGCGGCGGCCTACACGGCAGAAATAGATTGATGGGAAACTCCCAGATGGACCTGATAGTATTCGGAAGACGTGCTGGCAAATTCGCCGCAGAATATGCCAGAAAGGCAAAATTGGCTGACTTAACCCTAGATCATGTGTATGATAACAACGAAAAAATTGAAAAATTAGGCATACCTAAAAATAAAATTGCGCCTATGATTCTACCAGATTATATCCCGGAAGCTGTGAAGAAAAGACAATATACTGTTCATTACGAAGGAACCTTAAGATAGTTTAAAATTAAAAATTTTGGAGGCAAGGATAATGCCAAAACCAAAGGTCGCTTTCTATTGGTGTGCATCTTGTGGAGGATGTGAAGAAGCAATTATCGATCTGCACGAAGACTTACTAAAGGTAGCTGAATTAGTTAATATTGTATTCTGGCCCTGTGCTATGGATTTCAAATACAATGATGTAAGAAAAATGAAAAAAGATGAGATAGATATAACTTTCATAAATGGTGCTGTACGCACAGATGAACAGCTTGAGATGGCAAAATTGCTAAGGGGAAAATCAAAAATTCTCATCTCTTTTGGTGCCTGTTCCCAGCTTGGTGGTATCCCTGGACTTGCAAATTTCTGGGACAGAGAATCCATCTTCGAGGCATACTATGGGAATGCCTGTCCATCTATTGAGAACCCACAAAAGATCTTCCCCCAGAAGTTAACCCAAGTACGAGAAGGTGAACTTACTCTGCCAGGTTTTCATGATACGGTAAAAACTACTGATCAGGTCGTAGAAGTCGATTACTACCTGCCTGGATGTTCTCCTGCACCTTACCTGACATTAAGGGCGATCAATACGATTTTATCAGGAGAGCTGCCTCCTAAAGGCACGGTTCTTGCTCCCAATAAAGCATTGTGTGAAACATGCGCTCGCAATGAAACCAAACCGGAAAAGCTGGCTCTAGAAAAGATAAATAGAATTTCCCTTGTTGACGCAGACCCTGAAGAATGCTTCCTTGCACAGGGAATTATCTGTATGGGTCCTATAACTCGCTCTGGATGCAGTGAAGAAGGAGATGGAAGATGTATCAAGGCTAATATGCCCTGCCGAGGCTGTTATGGACCTACCTCTGAAGTTCAAGATGTGGGAGCCAAAATGATCTCTGCTCTCGCCTCTATATTTGGACTTGAAAATGAAGAAAATAGAAGTGAGGAAGAGGTAAAAAAGCTGATGTCACAAATAGTTGATCCGGCTGGGACATTTTACCGTTTCTCACTTGCAAAATCGTATTTGACAAGAAGATGGAATGATAAGAAATAATATGATTGTCCCTTTTATTTTTAAACGGAGATAGATTCATTATGAAGAAAAAAATCTCAATCGACCCAATAACCCGTTTGGAAGGCCACGGAAGGATTGAAATCTTCCTTGACGATAATGGTAATGTAGAAAATGCTTATCTGCAGGTTCCTGAATTAAAAGGCTTTGAACAATTTTGTAAAGAAAGGCCTGTGGAAGAATTGCCTCGCATTACTCCACGAATATGCGGTGTCTGTCCAATGGCACACCATATGGCTTCCACAAAAGCAGTTGATGCAGTATACCATATCCAGCCCACGCTAACCGCGCTAAAATTGCGCCAACTTGTCTACAATGCTTATGTCTTTGAAGATCATTTACTGCATTTCTTTTTCTTTGGTGCCCCAGATTTTATCGTCACACCTACTGCTCCACCTAAAGAACGAAATATTTTAGGCGTTATAGGCAAAGTAGGAGAAGAGCTCGGCATACGCATCATAGTGACCCGAAGGAAGGCTCGCGAAATAATAACCCATCTAAGTGGCAGAGTGATCCACCCTGTTGGCGGACTTCCAGGTGGAGTCTCAAAACCCCTATCAGAAGAAAAAAGACAGGAATTCCTGGGTTATATGCAAGATGGGTTGGAATTTAGCCTAGAAGCCTTGAAAATATTCGATAAAATCGTGCTTCAAAACAGTGACTATAAGGCACTCCTGGAAGGCGACATCTATAAGCACCATACTTACTATATGGGACTGGTAGATGAGAATAATAAAGTAAATTTTTATGACGGAAAGGTGCGGGTGGTAACTCCTGAAGGAGAGGAACTCATAAAATTTGATGGCAAAGACTATCTGGGATACATCGCTGAACATGTAGAGCCCTGGAGTTATATGAAGTTCCCATTCCTCAAGCAGGTTGGCTGGAAAGGATTTATAGATGGAAAAGAAAGCGGTATTTACCGTGTTGCACCACTTGCCAGACTCAACACTGCTGATGGCATGGCAACACCATTGGCTCAGGCTGAATACGAAAAAATGTATGATACTCTGGGAAAACCGGCTCACAATACACTTGCATTTCACTGGGCTCGACTTATAGAAGTAGTATATGCCGCTGAAAAAATGGTAGAACTGCTTAAAGATAAAAGCATTACCTCAAAAGATATCCGCAATATACCCCAAGAGACTCCTGATGAAGGGGTGGGCATAGTAGAAGCAGCAAGAGGAACTCTTTTCCATCACTACAAAACCGATCAAAATGGAATCGTGACTGATGTAAATCTGCTCGTTGCAACTGAAGGAAATGCTGCAGCTATCTCTCTCTCTATAGCAAAAGCAGCAAAAAACTTGATTAAAGAGGGAAAAGTAGATGATGGCCTTCTCAATATGGTTGAAATGGCATTCCGGGCTTATGACCCCTGTCTCGCCTGTGCTACTCACTCCTTACCAGGTAAAACCCCGCTTGTCGTAAATATACATGATATAAATGGGGAAATACTTAAGACAATAAAAAGGGATTGAGTCCAATTTCTATGCCCTGACAAAAGAAAACCTGACTCGTATTTTTTCAGCCCGAACCGGGTTTGGTTACAGAAACACAAAGCACTCAAAGAGCACAAAGAAAAGATAAATTAAAAATAACAAATCTCAAATAACAAACAAATTCTAATCTCCTAGGCAATTAGGCAATGTTTAATCCCCCTGTGGGCGGATATTTCACTGGGGCTTGCCCTGTGAAATTCCGCTTGCGGAAAATATTTCACTGGGTTTTTCCTTTTACCACCTTTTACCTTTTCATTATTCATTCCTCCACCTTATTTAAGATATCTTGCTATATACTTCGCAAATTCATCAAAGTCTCCACGATTGTTTTGCAGTATGCCATAAAGCATCTCCCCATCAACTTCTGCATACATATGAACAAGAATATTTCTAAACTTTGCAGCCTCAGCAAATCTTTCTGCGAAATCGCGTGGAATGACATTATGTCTTCCAAGTATCAGTATAACACTCCTATAATCTTCTGGCTTTTCAAAACCCCGTGCTGAGATTATAACTTCTCCAACGTCCAGAGCAGATTCAATAGCAAGCTGAAGATTTCGCTCGATAGCAGACCTTAACTCATAGTCTTCTTTCAACCTTTCCCCAGTCACCGATTTATAGGAGCTTAAACCCAACTTATTTCTTCATGCTCTTGATTTTTCTGGCAACTTTCTCTTTTTCATCCATAAATAATTCCACCTAAATTCCTCTTTCTACAACCTTTTTCAAGAACTCGGCTGCTCACCTCTTTTCATAGTACTTCCTGTCAAGATACCTGGATAGAATACCATGCTCAAAATCTATCTTCTCCCCTCTATCTCTAACAAATAAAGAATGATTTGCCTTTATTATTTCATAATTGAGTGAGAGGGGGGCATCATTCATAATTACCAGATCCATTATATCTGTTTTCATGTACTCATTAACCCTGATATCAATTTTAATTGTAGATCAACCCGCTCCTTCTTGCTCAGTGATTCATCCAGAAAAACTGCAATGTCCACATCGCTCAGCTTCCCTTCCTTCCCTTCTGCTACCGAGCCGAAGAGATATGCAAGCTTAACATGCTTTTGCTTACTTAAAAATTCTACAACTCTATTGTCTTCATCCATTTCTGCCTTCTTTATAAAGAATTCTATTCTTTGTTTCTATTCTAATCCCCATACTTCTAATATCTCGCCAAGTTTTTCAATCTTTTGCCTTTTTCTTGACATATTATTTATCAAAATTGTCTTTAGTAATTTTATAGCCAATCCGCCAGCTGGCGGAAAGGAAGGAGTAAAGATGAGATCAAAAACCGAGCTATTAGTAGTAGGTATAGTTCTTGCAATCTTCTTGCTTGCTGGCTGTGCCTCTACACCCGAGCCAAAAGTAGAAGCCCTCTATTATCCTGAATGGTATGGCAAACAGCCAGAAGCAGGTGATTATGTCTATGCCTATGGAGAGGCAACAAAAATGGATAACCTTATGGCATTTGAATCTGCAAGGGCTATGGCATACAATGAAGCTGCCCAGTATGTAGAAAACTATGTTCAGGCTATGACTAAAGATTTTCTGCAAGAAGCTGGCTCAAATAATCCCCAGGTACTCCAGCTTACAGAGCGAACGATTAAGATGATCTCCAATGCAAAATTCGCCGGAGTCACTGTAACTGAAAGAGAAACCGTAAGAGATAGAGACAGATATCGCGCATTCGTTCGACTCAGCATTCCTGGCTCAGAAATCAAAAATCTTCTCTACCAGAATATTCGAAATGAAGAAGCCTTGTATAATGAATTCAAGGCTACCCAGTCATTCAAAGAACTGGAAAAAGAGATTGAAAAAATGAAAGAGCAGTAGATTGCACCCTAATTCAGTTCTCGGAGGATTGATATCTGAAAAGGAGGCTGGGCTGTAAGACAATATTATCTTTTCCTGTAGCTCAGCGAACCTTTCAATACACAAGTAGGATAGCCTTTGATAAAATATCTTCATTGATGTCTATCGGTCAATTCTGCCGAAGTTAAACAAGAAGCCATCCACAGATAAACCTATAGTTAAAAATATGAAAACATTGGTAGTAGGGCTTGGAAACCCTATACTTTCAGATGATGGTGTTGGTATACACATTGCCCAGGAAATCAAAAGACTTTGCCAGAATGTTGAGATCATAGAGGCAAGCGCAGCCGGATTCCGACTTTTGGATGAAATTATTGGATACGATAAAGTTATTATAATTGATGCTATGCGCAAGGAAAAAGGAATTCCTGGTAAACTCCATAGGCTTTCGCCTGAAAATTTCGTATCCACTCTTCACTATACTTCCCCGCATGATATCAGCTTTTTTGAGGCTCTGCAAATTATGCAAAAGAAAAAGGCAAAACTCCCTTCAACAATAATAATCTATGGTATAGAAGTGCGCGAAACAAGTATCTTTTCTGAAAATTGCACGGAAGAGGTACAGAAAGAAATCCCCCAAATTACTCAAAAGATAATTCAAAACGAGCTACAATAAAAAGTTTACCCCCTCTTTCTTGACATTAAATTTTGCATTATGTCCTTCCATATCTATGAATAGAAAACCCAATGTAGACACAGTAATATTTGATATGGATGGCACTCTACTTAAATCAGACACATATTGTATAGATGCCATTCAAGATGCAATAAAGACAGTTTATAAGCAGCACAACATCAAGGCATTAATACCCACACCTGAAATAATCTTGCAAAAAGTGGGTAAACCGTCACGAGAATTTTATCAGGAAATTCTCCCAGAAAACTATGCTTATCTCATCAATGAAGTATTTGCCCATATCTCAAAAAATGAGGCCAGTGCACTCAGAAGCGGCAAAGGCAAACTGTTTGACGGTGCTATTCCCATCCTGCAATATCTAAAAGAAAAAGGATATAAATTGGCTATGGTAAGTAACTGCAGTATAAAATACTTTCAAACAGTTATTGAAGTCTTTGGACTAAAAGATTATCTTGACCGGGCGAAATGTATTGGGGAAAGTAAAGGGGCAACAAAATCCGACATTATCAGAAAATTTTTAACAGAACTCAAAAGCGACAGTGCAGCAGTAGTTGGAGATAGAGCATACGATATTGAGGCGGGCAAAGAAAATAACTGTATCACTATTGGTTGCTTATATGGCTATGGCAGTAAAGAAGAACTCCAAGGAGCAGATTATCTAATTACTGATATTTCAGACCTAAAGAAGTTACTGTAAGGTACAAAGAGTGTATAATGGAACATTCAGGGAAATCAGAATGTTGCACCTTCGGGAGAAAAAAAATATTGACCCTTTTTAATCGTGAAGTACTTTTTATAATAAGGTGATAAAAGGTGAGAAGTTTTAAAAAACTTGACAGATTTTTTGTATATATTATGTTTTGTCCATATATTGGAGGTAGATTTGCCTGTAAAGATTAGATTAACTCGAATAGGAAGTCGAAATGATCCTTCTTTTCGCATTGTAGTTATGGATTCCCGTAATAAACGGGATGGAAGGTATATAGAGCGCATAGGATATTATAACCCAAAACCTAAAGAGTTTGAATATAGCATTGATGAGGAACGCGCAAAGTATTGGCTCAGTCAGGGGGCAATTCCCACAGAGCCTGTACGTGCGCTTTTTAAACGAGCAGGTATACTAAAAAGTATTCACACAGAAAAGTATGGTAAACAACCTGAAGAATCCTTATCAAATACCGAAGAGAAAGAAAAAGTATCTGAAGAAACAAAGTAATGAAGAAGTGTTTTCCTGATTCATCAGTGGAAAATGAAAACATCACATTGGAGGTGAGTAATGAAAGAGCTAATTGAAACCATCGCAAAAGCATTGGTTGATAATCCCGATAAGGTAGAGGTAAAAGAAATAGCTGGCGAAAAGGTTACCCTCTACGAATTACATGTTGCACCAGGTGAAGTAGGCAAAGTCATTGGTAGAGGCGGTAGAACAGCTAATGCGATGAGAACTATACTTAGTGCCGTTTCCACCAAACAGGACAGAAGGTCTGAATTGGAAATAATCGAATAACCATGTATGGAAGTTAGTGACCTAATTTCCATAGGGACTATCAAAAAATCAATCGGGAATAGCGGCTGGATGGCTGTTATTCCCGAAACTGATTTTCTTGAACATTTTTTGCAACTAAAAGAAGTATTCATTGTATTTTCAGATAGTACAGTACAGCTCAAAAAGATAGAATCCGCAAGAATTAAAAACATAATGGTTGAGTTAAAACTTGAAGGCATAGATACCCAAAAAGCCGCAGATAAGTTTAGAAACTCTCATATTATGATTGCAGAAGAAGACTTGATCCCTCTCCCCGATGATCAGATATATGAATTTCAGCTTCCAGGGTGTACAGTTATTACAAATGATGGTAAGAGACTTGGTAGGGTTGATTATGTATTTTCAACACCAGCATACGATGTGCTGGTAATTAAAGATGGAATCCACGAGCTTATGGTGCCTTTCAAAGATGAGTTTATAGAAAAAATCTCTCAAAAAAAACGCACAATAATAATAAAACCTATAGAAGGATTATTAGATGATTATTGATGTTCTTACCCTTTTTCCTGAAATGTTTCAGGGACCACTTTCAGCCAGTATTGTAAAGCGTGCTATAAAAAAAGGGGTATTGTCTGTAAATCTTGTGAATTACCGAGAATTCTGTAAAGATAAGCATAAACAGGTAGATGACTATCCCTTTGGTGGGGCAAAGGGTATGGTAATAAAGCCTGAACCTATCTTTGAAGCGGTTGATTTTTTAAAAGAAAAAAGAAAAAATATTATCAAAGGAAAAAGCTTCCCAATTATTTACCTGACACCGCAAGGGGAAATATATAATCAAAAAATGGCAACGGAATTAAGCAAAGAACAGTATATTATAATCCTCTGCGGACATTATAAGGATGTTGACTATCGGGTAAGGGAGCACCTTGTAACTCATGAAATCTCTATAGGAGATTATGTCCTCTCAGGCGGTGAACTGCCAGCCATGGTAATCATTGATTCCCTTGCTCGCATTCAAGAGGGGGTACTTACGCATATCGAATCGGCTGAAACTGATTCCTTCCAAAACAATCTTTTGGATGGACCTTATTACACGCGCCCCAGAGTATATCGCGGATATAGAGTCCCGGATGTTCTTCTTTCTGGTGACCACAAAAAAATTGAGAAGTGGCAAAAAAGAAAACGGATAGAATTTACCAAAAAACGAAGGAAAGACCTGGTAAATGATTGAAAAACTATATATCGGGCTGGTACACTATCCTGTGTACAATAAAAATCATGAAATAGTAACAACGGCTATAACCAATCTGGATATTCATGATATTGCTCGTAGTTGTAAAACCTATGGTGTGGTAAATTTCTTTATCATAAATCCTTTGGAGTCACAAAGAGAGATTTTTATGTCGCTAAAAAAGTTCTGGGAATCAGACGTTGCAAAAAAATATAATTTTGATAGATTTAATGCCTTCGAGGAAGTTTCATTTGTTTATGATATAGAAAGTGCAAAGAAGGAAATAGAAAAAGAATGCAATCAGCCTCTTGTGGTTATATCCACCTCAGCGAAAAGCTTTCCTGGGGCTTTGGGCTTTCAAGAAATTCAACCAATACTCACAAAATCTTTCCCAAAGCTTATCCTGGTTGGTACAGGATATGAACTGGCTGAGAGAGTGATCACAAAAAGCAATTTCCACTTAGAACCGGTCAGAGGAGTGGGAGAATATAATCATCTTTCTGTACGAAATGCTGTGGCTGTCATACTTGACAGGTTAGTCAATGGATTCTACCATGCTGAGTAATTTTTAGTCTCCTTTGGCATGGTAAGTTATCGGATTAGTTAATAATAATTGAATAAAGTTGGGGTAAAATGACTTGACAAATTAGCAAAGTAGTTCAATATTTAACTTTTTACCGAAGGTAATGTTCTTTGGAATATATAAGAATGGAGAGCAGATGGATATATTAGATACAGTTAGCAAAGAAGCAAGGCAAAAGGATATTCCAGATTTCCGTGCTGGAGATACAGTAAAGGTGTATTTCAGCATTAAAGAGGGAGAAAAAACTCGAATTCAGCTTTTTCAAGGAATTATTATTCAAAAAAGGGGCAGTGGAATAAATCAGACTTTCACAGTACGCAAGATAAGCCATGGGATTGCAGTAGAACGAATCTTTCCTCTTTATTCCCCCTTGATTGAGAAAATAGAAGTGGTAAGGTATGGAAAGGTGCGTAGAGCCAAACTGTTTTACCTTCGTGGTGCAAAAGGTAGAAAGCAGAAAGTCAAAGAACGCCAAGTAAAAAGGTAGAAATTCCAAAACCAATAAGATTAAACATTAAGATTTCCATTCCTTTACATTTCAATTATTAACTCAGCCACTATGACAATCAAAGGAGAGATTTAAATATTCTTTAAAATGAATCCTGATTATAATCTGTCTCAGCGTAAAATAATAAATTTCTTGGAATACACTTTGTACCCTATAGCCTTAGCTATTATTGTATTCTGGGCATATCAATACATACTGGATACAGGGTATGATATCTTTAATCTCCTCTCTCAAATAGCGTTATCTTATTTTTCTATTGTTTACATTATCAAGACAATAGTAAACAAAGCCGATCCTGACTTTTTTAAGCGAAGTTGGTTTGATTTCGCAGCAATTATTATCTCATTTATATTTTTCTCGCATCCTTTGGTTTTTCAGACTTATATTATAATACGCCAAGTCGTGCTCTTTTTCACCAAGCTTATTTCATCACAGCCTGCTGTAACTATCTTTACTCGATTTCGCAACCAGCCTGCTAAGATTATTCTAATCAGTTTTTTAATAACAATTCTTTTCGGAACCATTCTGCTTTCCCTGCCTTTTGCCTCATCCACAGGCGAAAGTATAGGGTTTATAAACGCTTTATTTACTTCAACTTCTGCTACATGTGTAACAGGACTAATTGTGCTTGATACAGGCTCTGCCTTTTCCTTGTTCGGGAAGGTGATAATCTTTATTCTGATGCAGATTGGTGGATTAGGGATTATGACCTTTTCTTCGGCCTTGATATTGTTTTTTTATAAACAGATAAGTTTTGGAGGCCAAGCCCTAATGAAGGGGGTAATAGGAGAAGGAACAAGAGAAAATATGTTTCACCTCCTAAGGGGCATAGTCATTACAACCCTTACTTTTGAAGTTATCGGAGCCTTCTTACTTTTTATAAAGTTTAGGGCGGTTTTACCAGATACAACTTCTGCGGTAGCATACTCCTTCTTCCATTCTGTTTCTGCTTTTTGCAATGCTGGATTTTGCCTCTATCCCGATAGTTTTATTCGATTTCAGAGTAGCTGGCTGGTAAATATTGTGATGATGGCTTTGATTATCTCAGGAGGTCTTGGTTTCGGTGTGCTCATAGACATCAAAAAGAATGGCTTAAGAAGGCACGGTTTGAAATACCTATCACTACACTCAAAGATTGTGCTCACCTTTACTGCTGGGCTCATTCTGGGAGGTGCTTTATTGATATATGTTTTTGAATATGGAAATCTCTATCAAGACCTTCCTTTTAAAAATGGCTTTTTGGCTTCACTCTTCCAATCTGTAACAGCAAGAACAGCAGGGTTTAATACCATCCCCATTAGTGAAGTAGGTTACGCCACCATTCCAGCCCTTATAACCCTGATGTTTATCGGGGCATCTCCAGGTTCTACAGGAGGAGGAGTAAAAACTACTACTTTTGCCGTACTGGTACTCTCAATATGGTCACTTATTCGGGGACGGGATGATGTTGAAATTTTTAACCGTTCTATATCTCAAGATATCATAAAACGCGTCATCGCTCTTGTCGGTATAGCTCTTGGTATACTTATCACTCTTATAATTGTTCTATGTCTGAGCGAGGAGGCTCCCTTTGAGGATATCATATTTGAAGCCTTTTCAGCCTTTGGTACAGTAGGTCTATCACGAGGATTAACTCCGCACTTGACATCTGTAGGTAAAATTGCAATAATAATACTTATGTATTTAGGACGGGTTGGACCTCTAACTATTGGCTTTGCCCTGAGCGAAAGAAAGAAAAAAATGTATTATCATTATACAAAAGAAGAGATTGCAATCGGCTAATCTCTTTAATCCGCCAGTTGGCGGAGGAGGGAAAATATGTCACAATTTGCAGTGATTGGATTAGGAAAATTCGCACTTACTGTGGCAGAGACTTTAGCCCAAAAAGGTGCGGAAGTCATAGCAATAGATAATGATGAAAAAAAACTGGAAAGTGTAAAAAATCTGGTTATAAATGCAGTTTGTCTCGACTCCACAGATGAAGAAGCGATGCGTGCGGCAAATATACAAAATGTGGACGCGGTGGTTTTAGGGATAGGAGAGACTCGAGAGATTAGTATCCTGACTGCTGCGCTTCTCCGAAAAATTGGGATTAGTAGAATTTACGCTAAGGCTGATAGCGATCTCCATGCTCGCATACTTAAGATGATTGGCGTACAACATGTTATATTCCCAGAACAACATGTTGGTAGAGAAATTGCAAATCTACTCTTGTCCCAGCACCTATTCAGCTATATGGAAATATCAAAGGGACATAGCCTTGTAGAAGTTGCAGTACCAACCCAATTTATCGGCAAGTCCCTCAAGGAACTTGATCTCAGAAAAACTTATAGAGTAAATGTTGTTGCTATAAAACGCACAAAACCCTCGGTTGATGAAATGGGCAATAATGTTATCTCTGAAGAAACAAATGTACTACCCAATGCCGAAGATATCTTCGAAAAGGGAGATACCATTGTGGTTGTTGGCAAAAAAGAAGATATCGATAGATTAGTAAAAATGTCAGAAAAACAAGAAAACCTTACTGCACTGCATAATTAAAGGAGGATAGAATAATGAAATTATCTTTTCAATCAAAACTTCACATTATTGTCATTTTCCTCCTTGTTTTGTTAATACTCCACTTTATCTTTGTTGTTTCATATACTCATCAAAGTGACCTTGCGCCACTTATAAAAGATCGAATAATAAGCCTTGAGTATATTTTTCTCTTCATGGGGATTATTCTCGGGCTTGTCTTATATTTCTACATACCTGTTACCTTAAAGAAAACACTTACTCCGATAGAGCGTGTTTTTGAAGAAATCTCAAAGGGTAGATTTAATATTACATTACCAGAAGAATTAAGAAAAACCCCTGTTATCTTACTTGTTAAAGCCACCAATCAAATGATTGAAAATATCAAAGCATTTGATGAGTCTAAAAAGAGAAAAGTGCTTCAGTACCAAAAAAGGCTTCAACTTGTTACGGAAAATATTGATGATGGTGTTATTATTACAGATGAGAAGGATGAAATTGTCCTTATAAATACCCACGCCAGGAAGCTATTAGGAATTCCTCCGGTGGAGGAAGATACGGCATTTGATGATTTTCATCTTGAGGGTGAGGTGAAAAAATACTTTGATAAGGCTCTGTCTAAAAAAACCCTTATGCCAGAAGAAAAAATTTATTTCCCCAGGCTAAAAAAACATGTTATCTTCCGCAATGGTATACTGCACGACGAGCAGGGTAATATAGCTGGTATTGTCTTTGTTATCGCAGGGCTTGATCTGAAAAAACTATATTCGCCACCAGACCAAATGGCTCAAAAGTCCCCTACTGACGCCCCAACAAAAAATAGTAATGAATAAACAAGCAGACCAGGGCAACACACCTGCATCAGTTAGAAGAGAAATCACCTTAATTATACACTCTAATGAAAAAATACGCATTGATAAGTATCTTGCGGGGCTGGGGATAAAAGAACTTCTTTCCCGCAGCTTTATTGATACACTCTTTGAATCAAACCTTATAACCGTCAACGGAAAAATTGCAAAGAAAAGCGATCAGATCAGAAATTTTGGTATTGTAAAAATTAGAATTCCTGAGAGGCCGGAACAAAAACTCATCCCTGAAAAAATTGACCTTGATATTGTTTATGAAGATGAAAATATTGCAATCGTGAATAAACCTGCTGGAATGGTGGTCCACCCTAGCCCGGGGCATTACAGGGGCACGCTTGCGAATGCTCTCCTTTCCCATTTTGAGAGACTTTCAAATGAGAATTCTTGCCGCCCAGGTATTGTGCATCGCCTGGATATGAATACTTCCGGACTAATGATCATAGCAAAAGATATCTATACGCATACTTTGTTGAGAAAGATGTTTGAAAGTCATGAAATAAAAAAGACATATCTCGCCTTCACAATGGGTAATCTAGATAAGAAAGAAGATACAATACACACCTATTATGGTAGAAATCCCAGGAATAGACAAAAAATGGCTGTATTACCAGAGGGGAAAGAAGCAATTACACATTATAAAGTAATAAACTCATATCCTGGATTCGATCTCACAAAAATATTGCTGGAAACAGGCAGAACTCATCAGATTCGTGTGCATTTTTCACATTTACATCATCCTGTTATGGGTGACAAGACTTATTCATCCAAAAGACAATTAATAAATTTGGTACCATTTTCTATGAAGGACACCATAAAATATATTCTTGAAAATATATTAACCAGACAGGCATTGCATTCTTATGAGATAGAATTTATACACCCTATTAGCCATGAAACTATCCACGCACATAAAGAATTACCTGATGATATGAAAAAAGTACTTGAGGTTGTTCAAGAAGATATGCCTGCAAATGCCAACTCTGGATAATCTCTAAATAAAAAATTATCATATATAAAGATTGACATAAATCTTTTGCTCAGAAAAAATTTCACAAAAATAGGTAATTAATTAAAGCCAATGTATCACTTTATTGTTTTCGCGTTTTCATGCTTGCTTGTATACTTTTTTACATTCTTTGTAAAAAAGATTGCAATCAAATTAAACTTCATAGATAGACCAGAAGAAAGGAAGTTCCATAAAACTCCGACTCCACTTCTGGGGGGGATTGCTATCCTCATCGGAATGATAGTGACTTTCCTCATATCTATACTTGCTGGGAACCCAATAATGCCTGACTTCAATAGAGGACTATTCTTTTTCTTCCTTGGGGCTATTTTAATCTCTGGTCTAGGTATTATAGACGATATTTTTGGTATGAGCCCTTATTTGAAATTTGCTATCCAGACAGCGATCGCTTTGACTTTCATGTTTGGAACAGGGGTAACTACAATACTGGGCGCATGGTATATTTCTGTACCCATTTTTTTACTCTGGATGGTGGGACTTATGAATGCCATGAATTTCCTTGATAATATGGATGGCATAACCGCTGGTATGGGCGCTATTCTCAGTCTTGGATATTGTGCCTTGGGAATACTATCTTCTAATCATTATCTATCATTTCTCTCTGCACTTTTTATGGGTTGTTCCCTTGGATTTTTGTTCCACAACTTTCATCCCGCGAAAATCTTTCTGGGTGATGCGGGAAGCATGCTTGTTGGATACTCACTATCAGCCTTCGGGATAATGCTTTTACCAGAATTGCCAAATAACTTCACCCGATTGCTTCCGGTGCTTATGCTGTCATACGCAATTTTCGATATATCTCTGGTGAGTTTTACAAGACACAGAGATGGAAGATATGTATTTCAAGGAGGAAAGGATCACACAACCCATAGAATCGATACGGCAATGGGTTCGGTTAAAGTCACCGCATTTATGGTTTATTTTCTTAACATTCTATTGGTTCTGATTTCAGTAATCGTATTTAACATTAATAACCAGTACTTAACTCTAATCAGCACCATAATCTTCGCTGGATTATTCTTTTTCTTTGGCGAAAAATTAGATAATGTTCCAATTTTAATTACACAGAATCAGCTTAAACATAAAGAATCCCATTCCTCAAAATTTTAAACATGCCAATCCCATATTTTAGAAGAATATCTATTATTCTGTGTGTTGTCACACTATCAGCATGCACGAACCTGCCATACAAGAGAGTGGTAGACACCTTTGAAAAAAGAGATTATCAAAATGCTATCTCGCAAATTAACGAGTATATCAACTCTGAAGAGGGAAATCCTGCCCTAAAGGTTAAGGCGCAAGAAATAAGATCGCAGTGCTATTATGAACTCGGACTGGAA
>JBNGDW010000016.1:16543-23678 GCA_049975325.1 Cloacimonadia bacterium
CAAGCAGCTGACTTCCTTTTCCTGGCAAATTCAGAACAGGCTGACAACATGCTTGATGACTGCTACTATCATCTCAGCAAAGAGGCACTACAAGAAGACGAATATGAACTCGCTTATGTATACCTGAATTTTGTGATAGACAATCTATGGGATTCTGAATATACTGATAATATGTTATATACAAAATTAAAAATAGAATATGAACATCAGAATCAACCACAAAAATCATATGAAACATATCGGGTTCTGTGCAGAAACTTCCCCCAAAGTGAATATCTTACATCTGCGGAAGCGATTGTAAGCTATTATATCCCAGATTTTTTAGTAGAAGCACGCAAAAAACAAGAAGATGGTAAATTTGAGGAAGCCCTAAATAACCTCTTTTATTATTTAGAATACCCTGGCGATTATAGTTCGCAGATTAAGGAACTGATAGGAAATACCTACTTCTCGTTCGGTGAATTTTTGCAGGAGCAGGGCAAAATTAGAGAAGCGGAAGAAAACTTTAAAGCAGCAGTAGAATTTAATCCTCAGCTCTCCGAACCTGTGACAGAACATCTGGATGAAATATGCTCAATATATATAAGAAACGGCGATAGATTGCTACAAGAACGGAAAATTGATGAAGCAATTGCTGAATACCAAGCAACATTCTCTATTATTCAAGACTATCAACTTGCAAAAGAAAAAATAGCACAAGCCCAAGAAATAGCACAGAGAATCCGAAGAGCAGAGGAACTGACTGCCCAAGGAGATAAATTATTTAAAAATGAAGAATATGCCCAGGCAATGGAACTCTATCAAGAAGCATATCAATTAGACCCAATACCTCATATCCAAGAAAAAATAAATAATGCTTATCAATTGTTTCGGATAACAAATGATCCGGAAGCATATGCCATAGATATTATAAAAGGTTATCGTAACAGACTCATCCCCAGACGAATTACAGCTATAGAAGAAGAGGCAATGAATAAATTCCCGAAGGAAGATATCGCAGTAACACCTTGGCAGGTGCTCCGTGCAGTCTCAATGCATAGCTATGAAGTTAGGTATACAATTATTACTCCAGAAAAAAACTATTTCTTCTTCTGGCTTGTTAGGCTGGAAACAGGGGAAATAGTCCCCCTGAATAGTGCAACCGAAGAGTTAATGAAATGAAAAGTATAAAAGCCTTTTCCTTGATCCTTCTGCTTATTTTTGCTAATACAATCTCATTGGCACAAACCAACACAAGCCAGCAATCGACTCTACAAGAACCCGAAAAAATTATTCAAGAAGAGAATTATAGTTCAATCTTGCCAATCGATAACCCCTATGGCTGGACCTCTGTTTCAGAATGGAAAGACGCACGAAAGAATCTCCAAAATGAACTGAAAATTTACCAGCAATATGAACAGCAAAAGCAATCTCATTTTGTAAATGCACTTAAATCTGTAATACTTCCCGGATGGAGACACTTCTCTGCTCATCAATACACAAAAGGAACTATTCTCCTTGGGGCTGAAATCTTCATATTAGGCAGTGGCATCTATTATTACAGCACAGCAATGGATGACTATGATAAGTATAAGTCTGCAAATCAGATAGATGAGATGTATCAGTATTACACTGCGCAAACTCTGCCTATAAAACTTCACAGATTATTCTGGGACTAAGTAGTCTTTTGTGGCTCTATACTATCCTTGATGCTGTTCAAGTGACTGAAGATTACAATCGTGGTTTATGGCAAGAATTACAAAAAGAACACTCTACAGTCTCACTCTCTTTTTATCCACAGAGAGTAGGCATAGAAACCAGATTTTAATTATGAAAAGAGCAATTTTATTTTTTCTCCTCACTTTCATTTGTATAATCTCATGCTCTCTTGAGAGGACCAATCCACTTGACCCAATGGGAAGTTCTGATGTATACGAGCCACCTACTGTAGATTCAATCTGGATAACTGGGGAACAGTTAACATGGTGCATCCCCCAATATACCACCTCAACAAATGACACTATATATCCTGATGGTTATTATGTATATGCGGCAAAACGTTATGACAGTAAATACACCAGAATAGAAACAAAATTAAGTGTAATGGATACCACGCTCAATATAACGGGCTACTGGTACGAGGATGGCTTTAGATGGTTCAAGGCGTCCTCGTATATAAATTACAGTGATACCTTAGAAGGACATCTCTCCCATCCAGTGACACGATAAGAAAACTTTCTGGCTCTAAGGAATATGGATATACAAGAACGCATTCTATCATCTCTTAATGAAAAGCAAAAGGAAGCCGTCACCTGCACACAGGGACCCGTTCTTATTCTTGCGGGTGCGGGGAGTGGGAAGACCCGGTGCATTGTGAATCGTATCGCATACCTTATTGCAGTGGAAAAAGTCCACCCTTCCAATATCTTAGCAATGACTTTCACAAATAAAGCTGCAAATGAGATGAAAACACGATTGGAACATCATTTTAATATCCGGACAAGAGGGCTATGGATAGGAACATTCCACTCAATGTGTGCAAGAATCCTACGAGCGGAGGCAGACAGCCTTCCCTTATCAGAGGAGTTTACTATATTTGATGAAGATGACCAAAACAGTGTGATGAAAAAAGTTATAAAGGAACTCAACCTCCCTACCACTAATTTTCCACCTAAAAAGGTGCTAAGTATTATATCACTCCAAAAAAATAATCTGGTAACACCTGATATTTATGCAAAAAACAATGATTCTTATTATGCTAATACGATTGGAAAAATTTACGAGTTTTATCAAAACTATCTTATAAAAAACAATGGTGTAGATTTTGATGATTTATTGGTATATACGGTTCGGCTTTTTAAATCTAAGCCAGATATCCTCAAAAAATATCAGAAGAAGTTCCACTATATAATGATTGACGAATACCAGGACACTAATTTTGTCCAATACAGATTCGCATATCTTCTTGCAAAATCTCATAAAAATATATGTGTTGTGGGGGACGATGATCAGTCCATCTATAGCTGGCGAGGTGCTGATATTCGCAATATTCTTTCATTTGAAGATGACTATGAGCAACCAAAAGTGATTCGGATGACCCAAAACTACAGGTCTTCAGCCGTTGTGCTTGCCGCTGCAAATGAACTAATTGCAAATAACGAATCTAGGCACCCAAAAGAACTTTGGACTGCCAACAGTGAGGGGAATAAAATAAAATTATATGAATGCCAAACTGGCTCTCAGGAAGCCCTGGCAGTCGCAAAACGAATTAAGGAACTGGTGGAACATGGAATAGCTGATTATAGAGATATTGCTATTTTTTACCGCACCAATGCACAATCACGAGAATTTGAAACCCGATTTCTTAGAGAGCAAATTGATTATCAAGTTATAGGTGGAACTAACTTTTATCAACGCAAAGAAATAAAAGATGTCCTGGCTTACCTTAAAACATTTGCAAATCCAATAGATAACGAAAGCTTACTCCGAATTATTAACTTCCCCAAAAGAGGCATAGGCCCCACCACTATTGCCAAACTGGTTGAGTTCGGAGCAAAAAAGGGAATTTCACTCTATCAGGCATTACAGCATCTGGATGAGATAACCACCATTCCAGCAGCATCTTATACATCGCTTAAATCTTTTTACTCTTTTATGGAAGAGTTTCAGACAAAATCGCAATCTCTACTCATTAATGAGCTGATTAAACAGCTGGTAGAAAAACTCAATCTTCTGGAAATCTACAAAAATGAAGAGACAGTAAAAGGAGAAACCAGAGCTGACAATGTAAAAGAACTCATTGCTTCCACCGATGAGTTTGTAGAAAACTATCGTAATGATACGGGTGAGAAACCAGGTCTTGCCGAATATCTACAAGATATATCCCTCCTTACCGATATAGATCGAACCAGTTCATCAAATAATGTTGTTTCCCTTATGACTATGCATAATGCCAAGGGGTTGGAGTTTCCATATGTATTTATTGCGGGAGCCGAAGAAGGGCTTATCCCTCATAGCAACTCCATGGAGTCCCTTTCTCAAATTGAAGAAGAGCGTCGCCTATTTTATGTGGCTATGACACGGACTATAAAGGAACTAACTATATCCTATGCAAACTCAAGACGAGTTTATAATTCCCTTATGCCTTGTCTCCCCTCCAGGTTCTTGGGTGAGATGGATAGTAAGTATTTCGAGAGGATAGAATATAATGAGCAAATAAGTAAAGATATACCCTTCGCTCCATATACAAAGGCAAGAAGCCAGTATAATTGGAATACGCATCACAAAAAATTTCGGGTGGGACAGCGTGTTTCTCATCCCGAATTTGGAACCGGCATGATTCTTTCTGTAAGAAATGAAGGAGAGTTGACAAAACTTACTATCTCATTTGATAATGGAAATCTGAAAACAATAATTGCAGATTATATTGAGATCTTATGAAAAAGATAATCGTTATATTTATAATTATTTTTTGTGCGAGCAGCCTTTCTGCTACAAAATATGCAGGCGAATTTCTTAATCTTGGCGTAGGTGTAAGGGCTATTGGCATGGGTAATAGCTTTGTGGCTATTGCTGATGATCCAAGTACAGTATACTGGAATACTGCTGGTATGCAGCTTACAAATGAAATCAGCCTTGATCTTATGCACGCTGAGCAGTTCGTGGGAGAACTAAAATACGATACATTTTCTATGATATATCCTTTCGAAAGCAATGATATGCGAATTGGATTTCTACTGACTCGAATCGGAATCTCTGACATCCCACTTACTGAATTAGAAGTTCCAGAAGATACTTCTACAGTATATGTAGATAAATATGTTAGTGATTCTGAATATACCTGTTTTCTTGGATTCTCTTCTTCTTTTTCTCCCAAAATTTCCTGGGGAGTGGGAAGTAAATTTATCTACAAAGACAATGGAGTTATGACTGCCACTGGCCTGGGATTAGATATCGGCTTTCTTTTTAAAATCAGCGAGAAAGTGGACATTGGAGTAAATCTGCGCGATATCTTCTCCAGCCCTATCTGGTGGGACAATAATACAACAGAACGAATTTATCCCAGTATTCTGGCAGGAGTTGCTACTGATTTTACCTTCCCAATAATCAATAGACCGGCCCGGCTCGGAATCCAATCTAACATACTTTTTGAAGGACGTGACTATGCTGCTCAACTCAACTATAAAAACATGAGTATAGATTTTAATGCTGGGCTCGAAATTAAGCTCGCAAATTTCATCTCCTTGCTTGCGGGGATTGAACAGAAAAATCCAACGGCTGGCATTAGCCTTACATACAAACAGTTTGCTGTTAATTACGCATTTCACAGTCATTCAGACTTGAACACTACACATAGAGTATCTATTGGAGCAGAATTCTGAAACTTCACTGGATGAAATCCTCCAGTAAGAACTGCTTCTCCTTAAGTAAGTTGTATCAAAAATAATTAAGATATGTTGTTCCCATGCGGTTATGGGGAACAAAGAATAATCTAAAATACTGCTTTTAGCAGGTGCTATAACATAGTAAGGAGAATGATTATGAAAACAAAACTCATTCTAATCGGGTGCGGCACCGTAGGCAAAGGACTACTACAAATTATTCATGAGAAGCAAGCACCGATCACTGTTATTGGAATTTCTGACAAACTCAGCGGCTCGCTTCTTGACCCCAATGGAATTGACATACCCTATCTATTGAACATATTCGCACAAGGTGGCAAAGTCTCGGACTATGATAAAGCCAGCCCCTCTGCTATAAAAGGGCTTGATCCAATCGAGACCATCCAGCAAAGTGATGCAGATATTATGGCTGAGATGACTTATACAAATATTAAAAGTGGACAACCTGCCACATCCTACATTGAAGCAGCACTAAAAAAAGGTATCCATGTTACTACATCAAACAAAGGGCCTGCTGCACTTTATTATAGAAAACTTGCTCGGCTTGCTGAAGAGAACAAAGTAAAATTCCTGTTTGAAGGCACCGTAATGAGCGGTACCCCTGTATTCAATCTTGCGAGAGAGTGCCTGCACGGATGTGCTATCACGGAGATAAAGGGAATACTAAATGGCACGACTAACTTCATTCTTACAAAGATGGAGAGAGAGGGCTGGTCTTACCAGCAAGCCCTAACGGAAGCACAAAAACTCGGATACGCAGAAGCGGACCCCACGGCTGATGTTGAAGGATTGGACGCACTGGCAAAAATCGTAATATTAAGCAATGTTCTCTTGGGTGGCGATATAAGCCCCGAGGGGGTTCAATGCCAGGGTATTACAAAAATCTCTTTGGAAAAAATAAGAGAAGCTGCCACTGAAGGTACGCGCTACAAACTGATAGCAGCCACTAAAGCTGAAAATGGCAAAATAGCAGCATCTGTAAAGCCTATAAAAATACCTTTAACCGATCCGCTGGCAAGTGTAGATGGTGCTCTCAATGCCTTAACCTTTGACACTGATTTATTGGGAAAAGTAACAATACAGGGACCAGGTGCTGGAAAAATTGAAACAGGATTTTCAATCTTTACTGACATCCTGAGTATAATAAAATAAATGTTTAACATTGACTATCATAGAGGAGGAAAATATGAAAATGCTCATTGGTGAAAAATGGGTTGATAAAGAAAAGAAAATCGAAGTAAAGGATCCGTATAATGGAGAGGTTATTGATACCGTCCCTTATGGTACACCTGAAGATATAAATGCCGCTATTCGTGAAGCTGAGGAAGGATTTAAAATAAATAAGAATCTACCTGTGCATAAGCGGGTGGATATACTACTAAAAACTGCTCAGCTTATGCAAAACCAGCATGAAGAGCTTGCAAGAACGATAGCACGGGAAGGAAGTAAAACGATTCGAGAAGCACGAAAAGAGGTGACTCGGGCAATAAACACAATCATGCTATCAGGGGAGGAAGCAAGAAGAATATTAGGAGAAACTATTCCCTTTGACAGCATGCCAGGCTCAGAAAATCGAGTGGGCTATTTTTACCGCTTCCCCATAGGCATAATTGGGGCAATCACTCCATTTAATGATCCTCTTAATCTTGTTGTTCATAAGCTTGGTCCGGCAATAGCCGGAGGAAATTCAGTTGTACTAAAGCCCGCAACAGCCACCCCTCTTTCAGCATTAAAAGTGGGTGAACTGCTTATTG
>JBNGDW010000017.1:0-22952 GCA_049975325.1 Cloacimonadia bacterium
TACCTCTATCATGAGGGAGCGAATAGAGGAATTTTTTCTTTAATTGAGATTGCTGAATTTGGGGTTTACTGCCGACAATGTAAGGAAGCATTCTGCGTTGACGCCTGTCCCAAAGATGCACTGGAACGGACAAAAACCCATCTTATAAAACGATATAATATGCGATGCGTTGGATGTAAGAGCTGTGTTTTGGCTTGTCCGTTTGGAACAATATTTCCTGAAGTTATAAATTATATTACTGCAAAATGTGACTATTGCTTGAAACAGTTAGAGGATGATCCTGATTATATTCCCCTTTGTGCAAGAACCGCGCCAAATGGTTCAGTACAGATTATTGATATTGAGGAAGAGAAGCCTGAAGAGAACCTGTTTTTTGTCGGTGATTATATGGTAGTAAAAACTCCAAGTTGGAGAAAGAAGCTTGAACAGGAAGAGAAAAAGTAGGGCAAGAATGAGAATAAAATTTTTAATCTTCTCTTTTTGCATTTTGATTTTTAGGAGTGTGTTATGATCTTGAGATATTTGTTTTATTTGCTTATCTTTCCTGGATTATTGTTTACATCTGTTTTGGGACTAATTGTCGGTTGGGTAGACCGCAAAGTGAGCGCACGGGTGCAATATCGTGTAGGTCCCCCATTTTATCAGAATTTTTTGGATGTTTTCAAATTGTTTGGCAAAGAGGTAGTTCTAATAAAAAATTCCCCTTACTTACTATTTATAGCAGCACCTATTGTGGCTTTTGCATCGGTTACTATAACTTCTACACTGATAGGGACAGCGACATTTTTTAATATTGGTATAGGAGGGGACCTGCTTTTTATTATTTACTTTATGGTAATTTACTCTGTTGCTCTTATCCTTGGCGCTTCTTCTACTGGTAATATTTATTCAAGTATTGGCGCTGGCAGGGAAATGAAGATGTTGCTCGCTGATGAACTTGCTTTTATTCTGGTGGCTTTAGTACCGATTATCCAGAGTGGATATTCAATTCGTCTAACAGAGATTATTGCCTTTCAGACGGAAAATGGTCTGATTATTGGTTCGCTTTCCGGGATTATAGCTTTTATAGTAGGTCTTATCTGCATTCAAGCAAAGATGGGACTTCAGCCCTTTGATATTGCAGAAGCGGAAACCGAAATTGTGGGAGGACCGCTTATGGAGTATTCAGGTCCGCTATTGAGTTTATGGAAATTGACACACTTCATGATGTATGTCTTTATGCCTCTTTTGCTTGTTATACTTTTCTGGGGAGGAATAAGTTTTGCTTCTTTCGGAGCTGCGATTGTTAGTATATTGAAATATCTACTCATTGTGGTGTTAATAATTTTAATTAAAAATACGAATCCCAGAGTGCAGATTAATACAGCGCTAAAATTTTTCTGGAAATATGCAAGTCCGCTTGCAGTTGTTGCCGTAATACTTGCCATTTTAGGAGTGTAAAAAATAATGTTATATAATAAAATTCTCAAAAAATCTATCTGGGTATTTCATGTCAGTGTGAGTCCTTGCAACAATTGTGATATTGAGATACTCGATTTGCTTACACCCGCATACGACCTTGAACGTTTTGGTATCAAATTGGTTGGTTCTGTACGGCATGCGGATGTCTTACTTGTTTCTGGTATTGTTAATCATAAAGTCGCCCCTAAACTGAAGAAACTTTATGAACAGGCAGCAAAACCAATCTTTGTGGTTGGCATTGGTACATGCACCACAGGAGGTGCAACATTCAAGCAAAGTTATAACAAGGCGGGCGCACCTCTGGATAAGATCATTCCTGTGAATGCCTATGTGCCTGGATGTCCCCCTAAACCTGAAGCTATGATAGATGGGATAGTAAAACTATTGGGAACTTTACAATGAAAGATAAACATGAAGAATTCTTTGAAAAGTTTGAGAACAAGATTTCTAATCTTATAAAGAAGAAAAAACGGTATTTCTTTAACATAAAAAACGATGATTTGCGAGAGATAGCAGATTATCTTTTCAATGAGATGCACTGTAGGCTCTCCATTTGTACTGCTACGGAAGTTTATGATGGTTTGGAAGTCCTTTATCATTTTTCTGACGATACCACAGGAATTTATTATAATCCTCGTGTGAAGAGCTCCCTTGAAAATCCAGAAATCTATTCTATTGCACCAATGATTGAAGGGGCGGACTGGATTGAACGGGAGATGTATGATCTTTTCGGCATTAAATTTATTGGACATCCGGATATGAGGAAATTACTCACTATCCACAATCCCAACTTTACTGAGGATGATCATCCGATGCGGTTTAAGAAAGAGCAAAAGCAGAAACCGCAAAAGGAAAAGTAAATATGCAAGTTTTAGGAGAAAGTAATGAATAAATGCAGCATTCCCTTGGGACCTTTTCATCCGCTTTTGGAAGAGGCAGAATTTTTTAACATCAAGGTTGATGGAGAGCGAGTTGTCGATATTGAAATGGAAGTTGGATGGATGCATAGAGGCCATGAAAAAATATCAGAAACCAAAACTTTTACTCAATCAATTTTTGTGGTAGAGCGAATCTGTGGTATCTGTTCAACCTCTCATCCCTTTGCTTGCGTCAATGCGATAGAAGATATTGACAATATAGAGATACCTGAAAGAGCAAAATATATCAGAGTCTTGATAGGAGAGCTTGAAAGAATCCATAGTCATCTTCTTTGGCTGGGGCTGGCTGGACATTTTATTGGATATGATACACTTTGGATGTGGGTATGGAAGTATCGAGAGCCTATCCTTCAGCTTTCTGAAATGATCACTGGCAACAGAAATCATTATGGTATGTTTCGTGTCGGTGGAGTGGGTCGAGACTTTGATAATAGCCTTATTCCTAAAATTAGCAAAACTCTTGATGAAATTCAGAAGAGGATGGAGATGCTAGCAGGTGCGGCTGCGGATGATCCTGTTCTTAAGTCTAGATTGAAAGGTGTAGGAGTGCTTACAAAAGAGGATGCAATTAATTATTGTGCTGTAGGGCCAACTGCTCGTGCCTCAGGTGTGGATATAGATGTACGAAAAGATGACCCGACCTCATATGAAGTGGTGAATTTCAACACAATTGTTACACAAAATGGCGATGTCTATGATAAATTAATTGTACGTGTCCTTGAGATTGTTGAGTCTTGCAATATAATTAAACAGTGTCTTAGTGCATTTCCTAAAGTCCGGGGTCCTGTTCTAGATAATGTTAAGGAAATCTCTCCAGGAGAAGGTATAGGAAGATATGAGGCACCTCGCGGAGAGGTGATACATTACATTCGAAGCGATGGCAGCAACCGACCACTTAGGCATAAGGTACGCGCACCGAGTTTTATGAATATCCCTACTTATAAAGCTACATGCGTTGGCGAGAATATTGCAGATGCACTTATTACTCTTGCAGCAGTTGATCCTTGTTACTGTTGCACAGAGCGTAGCATTAAGGCGGTAGACGCACACGGGAAACCACTTGGTAAAGATTTGTTGAATTTGTCTCGGGAGAAAACAGCTACCCTCCGATCTCAATTTTCGGAGGAAGATACATCAGTTATTGAAAGAAATTTCATAATAAAGTGAAGAAAGGCATCCCTTTATGCTAAGTAATTATTTGGTTTTAGTTATTGCTATTCCGTTAATTGTTTCGCTTATAAACTTTTTTGTACCAAAGATCTTGAAGAAGATTCTTGTATTTGTAGGAGCGGTTTTTTCACTCTATTTTAGTATCAGAATATTTGCTTTGGGTGGTATGGATTTTGGTTTAACAGAAACAATCTTACTTCAGAGTGATACACTGTCGAATTTTATTTTGCTGTTTGTAAATATACTAAGTTTTATCATTCTTATCTATTGCCTGCGAAATGTGAATCCAGAATTTGAGAATCGCTTCTTTATACTTTTTCCAATGGCATTGAGCTTTTCTAATGGTGTAGCGGTTTCTGCAAATATTTTTGTGTTTCTTGTCTTCTGGGGACTTTCTGGGCTTATGCTCCTGCTTTTTGCCCTTTTGAAGGGAAGGGAAGCGGCTGAATCCGCAAGAAAGACTTTTATTATTGTAGGCGGTTCCGATGCTCTGCTTATCATTGGGATTGGTATCTTATACCAGTTTACGCAACAGACTAACCTGTTTTCCATAAATGTCCTTCTGAGTAATCCTCTTTCTTATATAGCATTTTTCTGCTTACTTCTTGCAGCATTTGCAAAGGCTGGCGCTTTCCCGATGCATACATGGGTGCCTGATTTTGCCAAAGATGCTCCGATAGAAAGCGTGGCTTATCTCCCTGCTGCCATGGACAAACTTTTGGGCATCTATCTTGTTGCGCGTATCATGATGGACCTTTTTCAAATACCATTTTTTATCAATGGCATTGTAATGATTTTGGGGGCATTCACTATTATTATGGCTGTTATGATGGCGCTGGTACAACACAACGGGCGTAAGCTTCTCGGTTACCACGCGGTTAGTCAGGTGGGATATATGGTACTGGGAATCGGCACAGGAACACCTATTGGGATTATAGGTGGTCTATTCCATATGCTTAATAATGCAATTTATAAATCAAACCTTTTCCTTTCATTTGGTTCTGTAGAAAAAAGAACAGGCACTGCGGAGCTTGATGAAATGGGCGGGCTTGCTCGAGTTATGCCTTTGACCTTTTCAAGTGCTCTCATTGGTGCCCTCGCTATCTCTGGGATACCACCGTTTAATGGATTTTTCTCAAAGTGGATGGTCTATCAAGGAGTTTTAGAAACCTCTTCAACTGCTGGACCCGGATGGCAGATCATTACCAATATTTGCCTTGTTCTCGCTGTATTTGGTAGTGCTCTAACTCTTGCCAGTTTTATGAAATTTTTACACTCAATCTTCCTTAGTAAATTACCAGAGAAGTTTACAGGAATAAAAGAAATAAGTTTTAATAATTGGATAGCAACAGTTCTGCTTTCTGCATTGTGCGTAATATTCGGGTTATTCGTGTTTGCCTTGCCGGTCAGACTTATGCTTCCAATTTTAGGGACAGAAGTTACCATTGATTCTATAATGTGGGGCTTTTATCAGCCTGGACCACTGATACTTATTTTCTCTGTAGCAATCCTTGTGGGAATAATTCTCTATCTTGTCTTCAGGAGAGTGAGATTTGATGAGGAATATGTTGGGGGTATGACTGCAACTGAAGAGAATCGCGTAACAGGTGTTGAATTTTATAATGAAGTAAAGGAAATGGCACCCTTGAAAAAAATCTACGCAATGGCTGAAAAGAAGTACTTTGATATATATGATATTGGAACGAATTTCTCATTGTGGTTTGGTAATATTTTCCACAAACTGCATACTGGACTGTTGCATACTTATGCGATTTGGACATTGATAGGATTCGTCATCCTTGCAATTATTTTAGTGAGTGCTATATGATGGAAGCTAAAAAATATGGGCTTGTAGATAGAAAAGTCCGCCAGTTGGCGGAACAAGTATTACATAATTTTCAGGAGTACTATTATGCCAGTTGATGTTTGGTTATATTTTATTTTAGGTTTCATGATTGTTGGTTCCATTGCATGCTTGGAGATCAAAGATATTCTTTCCTCAATTATTACTATTGGGGTAGTAGGACTTAGTTTGTCACTGGCATTCTTGGCCTTACAGGCGCCAGACCTTGCTTTGGTTCAGTTTGTATTTGAGATTCTTTGTGTTATTATCTTAATTCGTGCATTTGCCAAACGTGGTATTCATGTGCCTGCACATAAGCGAGATATACCAGAAACGATTGTAGCTGCGATTGTGTTAATTAGCATTTTCGCATTGAGTATTATCGCATTTCGAGAGCTGCCTTCATTTGGGCAACCTATAATGCGAGTAGCAGAGAGATACTTAGCGCAGGGCGGAAGCGAAACAGGTTCGCAAAATCTCGTCACAGCTGTAATTCTTAACTACCGTATATATGATACCATTGGAGAAGCAACCGTACTTTTTACTGCAGTTCTTGGAACCCTTACGGTAATACGAAGAATAGGGAGGAAGAAACGCCATGGAGAATAAATATCCAAACGAAGGCATGAGCCTAATTGTAAAAACTATTACAAGATTTACCGTCTGGCTGATCTTACTTTATGGATTATACATTATGGTACATGGACACCTTTCTCCGGGTGGTGGCTTTGCTGGCGGTGTTATTGTTGCACTCTCATTTATCCATCTGACTCTTGCTTATGGGAGAAACTTTGTATTGGATATGGTGAATATTTCTGTGATGCATTCCCTTGAGTCTCTGGCAGCATTTCTGTTTGTTTTGGTTGGAATTTTGGGATTGATCTTGGCCGGACATTTTTTGGCGAATTTTCTGGGAGTTGGCAAGCTATCCTCCCTTGAGAGCGCAGGATATATCCCCATTTTAAACATTGTTATCTGTATTAAAGTTGGTATGGGTTTATATCTTGTATTTTACTATTTGGCAAGTTATCAATTAAAAATGGAGTGAGATATGGTTTTATATTTGATGTGTTTCTTTCTTTTTTTGGTAGGCCTTTATGGAGCAATTACAAAACGCGACCTGATCAAAATTATTCTGGGAATCGGAATAATGGGTTATTCCGTAAATCTGTTTTTAGTCCTGATCGGGTATAGAAGAGAGGGGTTGGCTCCAATACTGGAAAAGGGTGCTGAAATTTCTGCTGCGAGCATGGTTGATCCTATTCCACAGGCATTGGTACTTACTTCAATCGTGATTGAACTCGGTATCACCGCTCTGATGTCTGCGATTGCAATTAGAATTTACGAAAAATATCAAACTTATGACATTACCAAAGTCAGGAGATTAAAGGGATGACTATATCGCAATTTATCTTTGTACCTCTTGGTACAGCCTTTCTTATCTCGCTTGTGGCAAGGAAAAAGGAAAAGGTTGCTGGGGCAATTGCAATGATTGCAATGGCATGGCTATGTGTCGCCTCAATTATCGTTTTTTTCCAATTACCAGCAGAAAACGGTATGATAGTTGAAACTACAAGTGAGTGGGGGATTCCATTTACGATTCCCCTTGTATTGGATTACCTTTCACTTTTTCTTCTTGTCCTTATCTCTGTAATTGGCTTTATATCAGCACTCTATTCCCTGCAATATCTCGAGCATTTCACAGGGAGGTGGGGGTTTTTTTCTCTCTATATGCTTATGATTACCGGTATGAATGGAGTTGTGCTTTCCGGTGACTTCTTTAATCTTTATGTATTTATGGAGATCTCGCTTATTTCAGCCTATTCCCTGGTTGCCTTCGGCACAGAAGCAGAGGAGTTAGAGGCTGCCTTTAAATATG
Organism: Cloacimonadia bacterium; assembly: GCA_049975325.1. Lineage (GTDB taxonomy): Bacteria > Cloacimonadota > Cloacimonadia > JGIOTU-2 > JBNGDW01 > JBNGDW01. Next base: position 7,292 of record JBNGDW010000017.1, read on the forward strand.
CTACGATGGGCGCAATTACCTCTACAATGATTTTATTCGGGATTGGTATATTGTATAGCCTGACTTCTACCTTGAATATGGCAGATGTTGGGATACACCTGGAAACAATGGGCACAAAAAGGATTCTTTATTTAGTTTATGGTCTATTTATTGCTGGGTTTGGACTTAAGACAGCCTTGGTTCCATTCCATGCCTGGTTACCTGATGCTCATCCCTCGGCGCCGGCACCAATTTCTGCCATGCTTTCAGGAGTACTGATAAAAACTCTGGGTGTATATAGTTTAGTGCGAATATTCTTTAACATCTTTGGGGCGCCCCAAGTCGTGCTTACCATTCTCCTAATTTTGGGAACATTGTCTATTGTTATAGGCGGATTTTTGGCATTCGTACAATGGGACTATAAGAGGCTTTTGGGATTTAGCAGTATAAGCCAGGTTGGCTATATAATATTAGGTATTGGACTTGGAACTCCTCTGGGAATTCTGGGTGGAATACTTCATCTTTTGTATCATGGAATCTTCAAATCACTAATGTTTCTTAATAGTGGGGCGGTCGAATATGCTACAGGAAGTCGCGATCTCAGGACAATGGGAGGTTTATCAAAACCACTGAAGGTAACTTCAGCAACCTCGTTGATAGGTACCTTTGCCATTTCTGGTGTTCCGCCGTTCAATGGATTTTTTAGTAAGTTGATCATAATTATAGCTTGTATTCAGGCAGATCAGGCTGTGTTCGGAATTATCGCTGGATTGATGAGTATTATTACACTGGCATATTTTTTGAAAGTGCAAAGGCATGTGTTCTATGGAGAGGCTGGTACAGCAAAGGTTACCGAACGAGTGCCAGGTGCAATGAAGACAGCAATGATTGTCCTGGCGGTTTTATGTCTTTTAACATCCCTTATGCTTGTCCCCCCTTTAAAAAGTATTGCATTTGATCCTGTGGTGGATGCTATCGCTATTAAAACTGGGTATCTATATAAGATATTACCGCTGATAGGAGGTATCTGATGAGAGTAGAAAAAATAAGCCGGATAGTAGTATTCTGCCTTTCATTGCTTGTATGGTTTCTTATTACAGGTGTTCCAACTATATCAGAAGTTATTGCTGGTCTGATTATTGCATTTTTTGTCTCTCTTCTTACCGGAGAAATGCTTATTGTGACTGAGAGACGATTCCATTTTAATCGCGTGTGGTATACCATTATCTATCTGGTAAAATTTGTCTGGGAGATGATCAAGGCAAATTTTCATGTTGCCTATATAGTAATTCATCCTATGCTTCCTATTAAACCGGGTATTGTAAGAGTAAAGACAAAATTACAGCGAGATTCGGCTCTTACTATGCTTGCAAATTCCATTACTCTAACGCCTGGGACTCTTACAGTAGACATAGATAAAGATAAACAGATTTTATATGTACATTGGATTTATGTAAAATCAACAGAAATTGAGGAGTCAACAAAAGAAGTGGGTGGTCGATTTGAGAAATTACTGGAGGTAATTTTCGAATGAGAATTATTAGATGGCTTATAGGCTTGATTCTTATTTTGACATTTTTTATTATAAATTTCTTTGTATTTCCCGATATTCCCTTTAACTATAAACTGGTAAATGTGTTAATGTTCTGCTTTTTATTTGTAATAATCCGTATCGTAAAAGGGCCTACTGTGGCTGATCGTATTGTTGCAATTGATATAACAGGTATTTTAATCATCGGCATATGCGCCCTATTTGCTATCGCCTTCAATCGCTCTTTCTATATAGATATAGGCATAGCATGGGGATTGCAGAGTTTTATAGGCACACTTGCCCTTGCAAAGTTTTTGGAAGGGAGGTCTCTCGATGCTTGAGCTAACCGTTAATCAGATTATAGGCTATATCTTTATATGCATTGGAATCCTGTTTGACTTTTTTGGTGTCTTGGGTCTCGTTAGATTGCCTGATGTTTACAATCGTTTGCAGGCTGCAACAAAATGTGTCACATTTGGTTCTGCCGGTATCCTTATCGGAGTTCTGATTTATTCAGGATTTACTGCTATAGGATTTAAGGCACTTTTATGTGCAATTTTTATCCTTTTGACATCGCCAGTGTCTGCACATGCCATTGCTCGAGCTGCTCACAAAGCTGGCTTCAAGCTTGCTGATCAGACTATAATCGATTTGTATAAAGAAGATAAGGAATTGCAGAAATAATTGGATATGAGCCCCGAAATCACACTAAAGCACACGAAAGAAAACATTATTTTTAATAATGTTAAAGCAAGAGACTGGCACATTGGTAAAATGTCATTTGCGATTAAAATTTTGTAGGAGATTAATATGATTCTACCAAAGATGCGTGAATTGAAAGAAGCATTTACTTCACTCTTTACTCGCCCATATACAAGTAAATTCCCTTTCACAAAAGAACCATATGTCCCTGTAGAACAATTTCGGGGGAAGCCAATATATGATGAAGAGAACTGTGTGGGTTGTGGTACCTGTGCGCAGGTTTGTCCCGCGGAAGCAATAGATATGATTGATGTGCCAGGAGAAAAGAAACGTATCCTCAAAGTGAGTTATACACACTGTATATTTTGTGGCCAGTGTGAGGGACATTGTATAACAGGTAATGGCATCAAACTTTCGAATGATTATATTACAGCAACTTTTAGCTCAGATAAAGACGCATCCAATATGCAGATAAAAAAAGAGTTGCTGGTATGCCCTGTCTGCGGTACAATTATTGGTACTCCTGACCAACTTGATTGGATTATAGAGCGGTTAGGGCCAAAGGCTTATGGACATCCCAATTTACTTGTTCGCATACAAAATCGATATAGCAAGATACCAGATTCTAATTTTAAAGGTAAGATGCGACGCGAAGACTACTATAAACTAATGTGTCCAAAATGCCGCCATGAAGTGGCATTGAAAGATGTTTTCGGATAATATAAAAAACCTTATACGCATATCTAAAGAGAAAAAAACTCTATTTGTGGGCCTGGGGAATTACCTCCGACATGATGATGGAGTTGGATTATACATTGTAGAAAAACTTAGTCAGAAGATCAAAAAAAAAACTTTCATTTCCTCATAGCAGAGACAACGCCAGAAAATCATCTTAATTATATTATCCAACTGAATCCTGAATATATTTTTTTTATTGATGCTGCAAAATTTTCAGGAGAGGTTGGTAAGATAAAATTGCTTACGAACCAAGAGATTTCCTCTTTCTCAACCTCAACCCACACAAGTTCTATACTTTTAATAATCGAATATCTAAAAAAATGTATTGAGGCAGAATATTTTGTTATTGGCATTAAGATTAAAGATAGTAGTTTTGGGAAGGGGATTTCCGTAGAAGTTTTAGACAAGGCAAATGAATTTGTTGACTTAATTGTAACACAGCTCTCTTAATTTAGGTATGTATACGAGAATTCTAACTTCTGTCACTCATAGTGTGCCGAAATTTAAACAGCAGAAAAGCCTAATTATCAGGAGCAAGACATGGCTCAAGATAAAGATTCATCAATGAGATCGAGGAAATTTCTCAATTTCATATACCAAACTAATCCGCCAGCTGGCAGATAAGAATGGTGCACATAAATGAGAATTATTTTTATAGATCAGCTTGCGTCTAGGGGAAAACGGAATGGCTCTATTTGCGTGTTCACTTGAGTCACAGTAGAAACTTTTTTCCCAAGTATGGAAATAATCCAGGCAGAAATAATCCTCAAAGGCATAGTCCAGGGAGTGGGCTTCCGCCCTTTTGTGAAGCGAACTGCCTTAAAATTCGGATTATATGGATTTGTTGAGAATCGTGAATATGGAGTTCGAATTGTTACGGTTGGATCAAAAGAAAAAATATTAGCTTTCTATAACTATCTGCTGAAAAACTCTCCACCTGTCGCAAAAATCATAGAGCATACTCTTAAGTTTAAGGGGAAGGTTACATTTTCAGCCAAGGATTTTCATATTGAACTCAGCAAAAAAAATGGTGAGATCACTGCCCTAATCCCTCCTGATATTGCCACATGTCCCCAATGTTTAAGCGAGATTGATGATCCAGAGGACAGACACTATAATTATCCTTTTACAAATTGTACCAACTGCGGGCCACGTTTTTCCATAATCAAAGCACTTCCTTACGATCGGAAGAATACCACGATGGACAAGTTCACTATGTGCAGAGATTGTGAGAGGGAATATAATATAGTTGAGGATCGCCGATTTCATGCTCAACCAAATGCTTGTCCAGCATGTGGACCTCAAGTTAGCCTGTTTAAGAATATAAATGGAGAAATGCACGAAATTGCTGCTAAAAAGGATGCGATAAATAAGATCATTCAACTCCTCAGATCAGGGGAAATAGTTGCAATAAAGGGATTGGGTGGATATCATCTCGTATGCGATGCACTTAATAAACCTGCTGTGGAACGATTACGAATAATAAAAAAGCGACCCTATAAACCTTTTGCACTTATGGCAAATTCTCTCGATACTATAAAAAAGTATTGCAGAGTTTCTCCTGCAGAAGGGAAAATGCTTACAGGGAGTCAAAAACCAATCGTGTTGCTCGGGAAAAACTCTCCTGATGTGCTCCCTCACATTGCTCTGGGGATAGGTACACTAGGGTTTATGCTTCCCTATACGCCGATTCATCATCTGCTTTTTCGTCACTTTACTGTGCTTGTCATGACAAGTGGCAATGTGGCAGAGGAGGCGCTGGAAAAAGATGATGCCCAGGCATTTTCCCGTTTAAGTTCATTTACAAACTATTTTCTTACCTATAATCGCGAGATATTTAACCGGGTTGATGATTCAATAGTTAAATTTGTTGCTCATCAGAATCAGGCTATTATCTTTCGTAAAGCCCGGGGATTTATACCTATCCCCATTAAGATTGCCAATGTGTCTGGTTACCCTCAGCTATTTGCTGCAGGAAGTGATATGAAAGGGAGCTTTGGACTGCTTAAGAACAATCTTTTTTTAGGAAGTCAATATATGGGAGATATGGAGGTGATTTCAAATAATGATTTTTATCAGGAAACGCTTCGCTATTTTGAAAAAGTTTTTGAAATAGAGCCCAAAGCCGTTATAGCTGACCTACATCCGAATTATTTTACAACACAATTTGCCAAAGAATATGCCAGAGAGCGTGCTATCCCATTTGTTCAGATTCAACATCATATTGCCCATTCCTATAGTGTTATGGCAGAGAAGCAACTCACACAGGCAATAGGTGTTTCCTTTGATGGTACTGGGTTTGGTAAGGATGGGAATAGCTGGGGAGGAGAATTCTTTTTATTGGATGGAGCAAAGGTGACGAGGGTGGCGCATCTGAGGTATGTTCCGCTGCTTTCTGGGGACTTGGCTGCACGGGAGCCGTGGAGAATGGCTCTTGCGTACCTTTTTGATTCTTCTCCCCAAAACATTGAAGATTTTTTCACTACACAACAATTTCTGCAAAAGAATGCTCTTTTACATTTGCTGAGGACAGGAAATATACCTGTCCAAACCTCAAGCGTAGGAAGATTGTTCGATGCTGTGACAAGCCTTCTGGGAGTGACTCATCAAAATACTTATGAAGGTGAGGCTCCAATGCGTTTAGAATCCCTTTTTCGTAAGATAGAAAATGTCAATCCTTACACCTGGGAGCTGCATAAAAAATCTATTCCCTGGGAAATTGATCTTAGACCAATGATCCGAGAAATTGTTCAAGAATTATCTATTGATATTGACAGGGATATCTCGGCAACAAGATTTCATCATACATTAGCAAATATTGTTGAAAAAGTATGCCGGCTAATAAAAGCGGAATTTGGAATCAATGCGGTTGTGTGCTCTGGCGGTGTTTTTCAAAATGTTACACTTGTATCATTGGTAAAAAAAACATTGCAACCTTACGGCTTTGATGTATTTTTTAACGAACAGGTGCCACCAAATGATGCTGGTGTGGCTTTAGGGCAGATATACGGATATATTTTGGGTTATGGAAAGATAAAAAATATAGAGGTAAATAGGGAGTAAAAATGAGCCTTTTAGAAAGTCTATATAAAGAATGTATCCATGTGGGGCTACCATCGGAGCATCCCCACAATAAAGAAGGTGTCTTACATTTTATTGCTAATCTCGCTCTTCGGTCTTCGATTCTTTCTAATGTGAAGGAAGAGGAGATTTTTCAGGCACTCAGTGAACGTGAAAAAATCGGCTCCACTGGTCTGGAAAGGGGTGTGGCAATTCCACATTGTTCATTGAAGAATATCTCGGATTTTATTGTAGGTATTGTCACCTTACCAGAGGGTATTGATTTTAATTCATTAGATGGAGAAAAGACGCATCTTTTTGTATTTATGATTTCTCCTGAAGAAAGGCGTAATGAGCACATTCGGCTTCTTTCTACAATATCTCGTATTATCAGTAACTCGCGCAATGTTCAAGAGCTGCTTAGTATGAAGAATGTGGATTCACTCTATGAAGCCTTTATTCGCCATATAGATGTAGACTTATCAGCTACCCCCCAAAAAGAGAAATCCTTGCTTCATATTATTGTTCAAGATGAGGAAAAGTTTAATGAGATATTAACCTTGCTTACCGAAATTGAAGACTGCTCACTTACTGTTGTGGAGAGCAGGGATGGGGCTGAATACCTCCAGCGTATGCCACTTTTTGCAACCTTTTGGAGCGAAACAAAGCGCGGTTTCAGCAAAACTATTATTGCTATAGTTAATAATGCTTTTTTAAATGAGATTCTCCGCAGGCTCAATCTCATGATTGAAGAGCAAGAAGATAAAACCGGTATAATGGTAGCAGTGCAAAAGCTTTTCTATACGGATGGTTCACTTATTGTATAAAGGATAGGCTATGAGTACCTTGCAGAGCGTAGTAAGCAACTTTTCTTTGCCCGCGATGCTAATTGTCGGAGTGATGATCGTCTTGGCATTTTATTTAGGGACAACCGTTCGACATATTCGTCTACCTCTCATCATTGGCTATATGCTGCTGGGTGTTTTGCTTGGTCCCTCCTTTTTGAATCTTGTTGATGATGCTATGCAGTCATCTCTTGGTTTTTTAACAGATATTGCTCTAGGGTTTGTGGCTCTTAGTATAGGGTTAGAATTACATCTTGCTTCATTCAAAAGGCAAGGACGGGGCATCGGATATATTATTCTTGCTGAGTCACTTGGAACATTTCTGCTTGTTTTCCTGTTCATATACCTGGTTACTGGTAATCTTCCTCTTGCCCTGGTCTTTGGGGCAGTGGCGCCTGCAAGTGCACCTGCAGGAACTATAGCTGTTATTCAGGAATACAAAGCGAAAGGAAGGCTTACCAAGGCTCTTTATGCTGTTGTAGGTTTTGATGATGGTTTGGCAATAATTATCTTTGGATTTGCTTTTGCAATTGTACGCAATATACTGCAGCAGGAAGCGGGCCAAGCCGCGGTCAGTGGCTTTATTGCATTTCTGCAGCCATTAATAGAAATACTGCTGAGCTGTGTAGTCGGGCTAGGAATAGGAGCACTTTTCTGCGTGCTTGCAAGAAAATTAGAAGATGCTACAGATATTTTTGTGCTTACTTTTGGCTTTATACTCACTGTTGGAGGAATATGCCAGGCTTTAGGGATTTCATTGATTCTTGCAAATATGATATTCGGAATGCTGGTGGTCAATACCCAACCTTATTCATTACTAAGTAAGATAAATGAACGGTTATCTCAAGTAATGCCCCTTTTGTTTGTGTTGTTCTTTACCTTAGCCGGGACAGGGTTGCATATCGCTGCATTGCTTTCATTAGGGCTTCTGGGTTTGGTTTACATTCTTACCAGGTCTGCTGGTCTCATTGGAGGAGCACGATTGGGCGCTACTATCGGAAGAGCTGATAACACAATTAAAAAGTATTTAGGATTGGGAATTCTCTCACAGGCTGGCGTAGCTATCGGACTTTCACTTATTGTAAAGCGAGAGCTTAGCGGTCTGGGAAAAGTTGTTGATACGGTCAGTGGCAGCACAATAACGGTTGGAGATCAAATAGGAACTACCCTACTTACTGTGATTACTGCTTCAAGTATATTTTTTGAAATTATAGGTCCGATTTTGACCAAAATAGCTCTCTCGCGAGCCGGTGAAATAAAAACCAATATTCAAAAAACAGAGTGAGACTTATGTGTTTAGCAGTTCCATACAAAATAATTTCCATAGATGGTACTAAAGCAATTGCAGATGTTATGGGCGTAAAGAAGGAGATTGATATACGGGTCCTGGATGATGTTAAGGTTAATGATTATGTGCTTGTGCATGCTGGCTTTGCCATACAAAGATTGGATCAGAAAGAAGCTGATATTACCTTGAATCTATTAAGGGAATTAAGTGAAGAATCTGTTTAGGAATAATCCTGACCTTAAAGCATTTATCAGGCAGATAGAATCTCAATTAAAGGTATCTCCCCATGAGGGCAAACAGTACAATTTCATGGAGGTATGTGGAACTCATACCGTATCTCTTTTTAAATCCGGGGTTCGTAGCTATTTTGATAGCACCATTCATTTCGTGAGCGGTCCTGGCTGTCCAGTATGTGTCACATCCCAACAAGCTATTGATAAGGTTATTGCTCTCGCTCAAAAAGGGGTATATATTACAACATTTGGCGATTTGGTAAGAGTGCCGGGAACGAATTCTTCTTTGGAAAGGGAGATTGCCGCAGGTAACAAGGTTGAAATCGTGTATAGTCCTCTTGAGAGCCTTAATATTGCGGAGAAAACTGATAAAGAGGTTGTGTTTATTGCAATTGGCTTCGAAACGACGATTCCGGTTATTGCCAGCTCTATACTGGATGCGGCAAGGAGGGGGATTAACAATTTCTCAATCTTATGTCTTGTTAAGACAATGCCAGCAGTGCTTCAATTTCTGTTTTCCAATCTTGATCATTCACTTGATGGATTGATTTGTCCTGGACATGTTAGTGTTATTATTGGCGAGAAACCTTACCAGTTTATTCCAGAACGCTATAGCGTTCCTTGTGTAATTGCTGGATTTGAGCCTGTCGACCTTGGGCTGGCAGTAGCCGGTTTGCTAAAGCAAATAGAAGAAGGCAAACCCAGAGTACAAAATATGTATTCTCGTGCAGTAAAACCTGAAGGGAATCCTAACGCTCAGTCATTGATCTACCAAGTATTTCAGGAATCAGATGCTGAGTGGCGGGGATTTGGGATTGTACCAAAGAGTGGCTTACGGCTTAAGCCAGAGTTTCAAAGTTTTGATGCGGAAAAGAGATTTGATATAATGGTACAGCAGCCGAAGGAGCCGCCCGGATGCATTTGTGGGCAAGTAATCGCAGGCAAAAAATCTCCCTTAGCTTGTCCCCTTTTTGCTGTCAAATGCACCCCAGATTCACCAGTAGGACCCTGTATGGTTTCCTATGAAGGCGCATGTTCAGCCTTTTATAAATATGGTAAGCGCAATGGCTCAATGCAAAATGCAGAATGTAAACTGAAAAATGCAAAATGAGAGAACATATCTTAGAGATTAAAAAATTTGACTTTTTACCCTGTGAAATAAAATGCCTTCGGCATTTTCATGAACAAAGTTCAGGATTTCACAGGGTGAACTTTTGCAATTTTTACCCGTTAGATATTTATCTAATCTAACGAGGTTTACCCTGTTAAATAATTTTAAATCTAACGAGGTGAATTTTTCAATGGAGCGACGCGATTATGACTTCGTGAATACAAGATGGTAAATTATAAAACTAGGTATTATGGAAAATCATATTTTACTTTCTCACGGTAGTGGGGGCAAGAATAGTCAAGAGCTCCTTTCATTTATTTCTCGGTCTCTTGGTGATTGCCTTGCCAGTTATGGGGAGGATAGTGGAATTGTCGAGGCGTCGGGAGATCAGATTGCCATTACTACAGACAGTTATACAGTAGACCCAATATTTTTCCCTGGTGGTGATATCGGCAAACTGGCTGTATGTGGAACACTGAATGATTTAGCAATGGTTGGAGCCCAAGCCGAATATATAACTTTATCACTTATAATTGAGGAAAATTTTACCTTTGAAGAGCTTGAAAAGATACTTTCTTCTATTCTGAATGAATCAAAAAAGAATAAAGTAAAGATTATAGCCGGTGATACTAAGGTTGTTAGCAAAGGGAAACTGGATAAAATATTTATCAATACAGCTGGATATGGTGTAGTTCATCATAAGCAGAAAATCAGCGTTACAAATACACAGCCAGGAGATGCTGTAATTGTCACAGGTGACATCGGTGCCCATGGAGCAGCAATTATGGCTCTAAGAAATAGTTTTGACACTGATTTGGTTTCAGATTGCGATGCGGTATGGCCACTGGTCTATGCTCTTTTAGCTGCAGGGATTGAAATTCATACCTTGCGAGACCCTACCCGAGGTGGATTGGCTTCTATCCTTAACGAAATTGCCATATCTTCCAATGTAGATATCGAACTCGTGGAAGAAAATATCCCCATCAAACAAAATGTACAAGGATTATGCGATACACTTGGCATTGACCCGCTTTACATGGCATGTGAAGGGAGAGCAGTTATTATATGTCCACAACAACATGCTAATCTTGCCTGTAAGGTTCTCCAAGGCTTAGAGCAGGGGAAAAACGCAAAAAAAATTGGTACTGTATTGCCAGCGAGCACAACTCCTCGCGTGTATCTCAAAACATTCATTGGTTCCCACATCATCCTGCCACTCCTGACGCGAGAATTGACACCAAGAATATGCTAAAGGGGCAATATGTGCGAGTGTTTCAATAATTGAGGTCTCGGCTTATTATTGGAGAGCATTATAGCTAAAAACAAGTAAAAACACCTATACAAAAGATAATTTGGCGGAAGGACTTCAATGGATTTTAGAATATTTGAATATGAACAGTCACCAAAGGTCGAAAAATCTGTTTTTGCTAGACGATCTGGATATATAATTTCTGAACTTTCGTTTAAAAGTCAGATAGAAACTCCCTTTACTGAGAACAATACTGTATATGCTTATCAATATGAATGCGAAAGAATTAGGAAGCCAATGGCTGTGATTGTTATTCATGGGCAGGGTGTCCCTTGCCTACTCCTTGAAAGCAGCCTGTGTGCTATTCTGGCCTCAAAAGGATTTGTTGCTTCTGCGGTGGTCTTGCCTTATCATATGAAGCGTGCGCCTGACGGAGTTCGAAGTGGAGCTTATTTTCTCAGCACTGACCTACAGCGGACAGGAAAGGCATATCGCCAAGCAGTGATTGATATTAGATGTCTTGTTGATTGGTATGCATCACAAGGTTTCACCATAGCCATGGTAGTCACAAGTCTTGGAGCCATTTTACTCCATACTCTTATGGGTATTGATAAGCGAATCGCTGCTGGAGTATCTATTCTCGGTGGTGGAAATATTAATAAAATATTTTGGCAGGGACTAATCGGATTAAAGATACGCAGGACTCTCCAGAGGCAGGGGATTACAAAGAATAAATATAAAGAGACTTTGCGTGAGTATAAGGAATATCTTCATAGAATATCAACCCAGAAGGAAATTCCCTTGTCAAAATGGGACTGGTTTTTGCTCGACCCACTTACTTATGCGTATAATAACCATCCTAGGTGTGTGCTTATGATAAACGGGTTATTTGATATGGTGATTCCACGCTCGTGTGTAAAGGAATTACATGATATAATTGATGGCCTCCCTATTATCTGGCTCCCATGTAGCCACTTTGGCGCCTATCTTTTTATCCCGTATATCTTTTACCAAACTGTCCACTTTCTTTCAAGAATAAATCATCTACAAAATTGTCACACATCCAAAGTGTCTCACGAAAATATCAAAAAAGTTGACTAAATAAAAAATAATTATTTTTTAATAAAATAATATTGCAATCAGCATATCAAGTGAAGGAGGGGCTCAATGAAGACTGAGAGGACAATAGCGGTTGTGGATGATGAGCCAGATATAGTTGAATTGATTTCTCATCATCTAAAAAAAGAGCATTATGATGTGAAGAAATTTTATGATGGCGAGAATCTGCTTAAGTATATTGAAACCGAGTTACCCAATCTTCTCATTCTTGATCTAATGCTACCCAAGATAGATGGTCTGGAGGTATGTCGCATTCTCAAAAGTGACGAGCGCACACATAATATTCCAATTATCATGCTTACCGCAAAAACAACTGAGACAGATAGAGTTGTGGGGCTTGAGCTGGGTGCAGATGATTATATTGTGAAACCATTTAGCCCGCGTGAGCTTGCCGCACGCATAAAAGCCGTATTGAGACGAAGCTCTTCTGACACTGCTGCTTCCTCGAAAGGGATTATCACTTTCCATGATTTACAGCTCAACCTTCATACATTTAAGGCTACCCTTAGAGGAAAAGATATAAATCTTACACCAACGGAGTTTAATCTCCTGAAAATCCTTATACAAAGACCGGGATGGGTATTTAGTAGAAACAAACTGCTTGATTTGCTATGGGGAGAAGAAAAAGTAGTAATTGATCGCGCAGTTGATGTTCATATTATGGGCTTGCGGAAGAAACTGGGCGATTATGGAAAATTAATTAAGGGTATCAGGGGCATAGGATATAAAATTGAAAAATAAGATGAAACAAGTCGGACTTTTTTGGAAACACTTCTTCCGATATTTTCTAATTATTGTTATAATTATAACACTGATTGTGGTATTCGTATCAAGAGAAATACACCGCCACTTTTTCGAAAACCTTTCTACTTCTCTTTTTCAACAAGCATACTTGCTTTCTGGCCAACTTGTACCACTTCTGCAGCAGGGAGACAGTAACGAGATTGATAAATTTGTAGATGATTTAACTGAGCATATCGGTGCAAGATTAACTGTTATTGATAGTAGTGGGAAAGTTCTTGGCGATACAGATGGCGATCCCGCCCTGATGGAAAATCATTCTGACCGTCCAGAAATTATACAAGCCATGAAACTCGGACAAGGAAAAAGCACGAGATATAGCGCTACCCTTGATCGTGATTTTATGTATGTGGCTTTACCCATAAAAGTGGATGATGAAATAATCGGATTTATCCGGCTAAGTTCCTCGCTTGAGGAAATCAATCAGAGGCTCTGGTCTATTTATCAGAATATTATAGCTATAGCCGCTATACTTACTATCCTGGCACTCATTTTCGCCTTTTTTACCTCACGCAGCTTCACAAAACCTATATATGAAATTAATCGAGCTGCAAAGCGTATTCAAAATGGAGATTTTGGTACGCGTCTCTTTATAAAACGGCAGGATGAATTACACGGGCTTGCTAATGCCATAAATGAGATGGCACGAGAATTAGAAAGACTCTTTAACCGGCTTACCAGTGAGAGGAGGGAATTACAAACAATCCTTTCTTCGATCACAGATGGACTCCTTGTTATAGGAAGAAATGGTAATATTATAATCGCAAACAAAAGTTTTGCTGATATGTTAGGGATTAAGGATACGAAACCATTAGCAGATAAGTACTACTGGGAGGTATTGGCTAATCAAAATTTAGAACAACTTATTACACAGATATTTGAAGAGAAAAAGCACGCAATCAAAGAGATTGAGATAAATGGGGGCATCTACCTTGCCAGTGGAGCAATCGCATCAGAATCACCTGATGAACCAAGGATGGTTATTATATTTCACAATGTAACTGAAAGCAAGAGGTTGGAAAAAATAAAGTCAGACTTTGTAGCAAATGTAGCACACGAACTAAAAACTCCTCTGACAGCTATAAAGGGATTTGCCGAGACCTTGGAAGATGAGGCAAGCCTTGAGAATAAACGATTTTTGCAAATAATACAATCAAATACTGACCGATTGATTAATATTGTTTCCGATCTTCTCCTCCTTTCGAATCTTGAAACCCCAACCAAGACGCTTCAAATAGAGAAAATAGATTTACATCGATTAGTGCATGATCTAAGTCCGCTGTTTGCCAAAAAAGTTGCTGAAAATAATATTGAACTTGTGTACGACATTCCAGAGACCCTTCCACCTCTAGAGGGGGATTCATTTTTGCTTGAGCAGTTATTTATAAATTTGATTGATAATGCAATCAAATACACTGAAAATGGAACCATTTCTATTCGAGCCTATCCAGATGGCAAAAATGTAAAGATTATTGTGGAAGACACCGGGATAGGCATTCCCAAGAAAGACCTTGATAGAATCTTTGAACGTTTTTATCTGGTGGATAAATCAAGATCTCGTCGATATAAGGGCTCAGGTTTGGGATTATCTATCGTAAAACACATTGTGCTTGCACATAATGGGAAAATAGATGTTGAAAGTGAGGTAGGAAAGGGCTCCAAATTTATTATTACCCTTCAATTTAAGAGAGAGGGTTAAATGGACGAACAGGAGATACTCAAAAAATATACACCACTTGTAAGGAGAATTGCCTCAAAATACGCTTCCTATGGGGTCCCTCTGGATGACCTCATACAGGAAGGCATGATTGGACTTTGGCGGGCAATAGAAAAATTTGATTCTACAAAAGAGACAAAATTTTCTACCTATGCGACTTATTGGATAAAAAAATATATATTGCAGTCCCTTGAAACTGAAACAAAAACCTCTTTAAATGCATTAGAGTTAAAGGAGAATATAAATCATACAAATGGCACTTCAAACATCGAGTCAGGTGGGACTCCTGAGGAATCGCTTGTGCTGCCTGATGACTTACCAGGGATAGAGAGAAAGGTGCTCGCTCTTTTGTATGGTCTGGATGGTAAAGGTTCACGGGACCTGACAACGATAGCCGAAATAACTAATCTCCCACGAGAAAAAGTCAGACAGATAAAAGAAAAGGGTTTACGAAGACTAAAAAAGTTGAAAAAGAAAAATATAGACTGAGCATCTTAATAGAGAGGCAATTTAGAAGGGTCAAACACCTTTTTAATTTTATCTAAGGTAAATTTTTACACCACTTAAGCACATCTTTAAGACTGGGACTGCCAAATTTTTTACCTCTCTTACCCATTTTTTCTTTCCACCTTAAAATTTAACAATTTTTTAACAGAAAACTTATACCTAATTTGCAAATTTATCGTATTAAATAGACAAACTGAAGAAGTTAAATGGTATTAAAACAGCATATCCTTTTGCATTGAAAAAGTTAAAAGTAAAATTTAAGAGTCTTGGGCGCCCAAAGACGCCAGAGAGGAAAACATGAAGCGACATTCTGTAATAAAAAATTGGTGGCAGAGAAAAGAATTAGACGGACTGCCAACTATAAATGCTCGTTCCAGTCTCTTCGCATATCGGCGAGAACCGGAAGAAAAGGGCGAGACAGTAGGAATTTCTATATTGCATTGCATTAGGGACAGTCTCTATGTCCTAGCGAAATCTATTCACCCAAGAAAGGGACAAAGAAAAAGAGAATTTAGGGGCATGCATATGGACGGTAGGCTCTGCAAGCAATTATAATCCGCCAGTTGGCGGACTTCTTCATCTTAACAGAAAATTAACAGAATATTTATAATTGTTTAACACAGATACTGTATAAACAAAGAAACTCTGATGGAGGTAGATATGAAACATTGCAGTAAGATGTTTCCCAAAAGCGAAATCGTAAAAAAACAAGAAAGGAACCGAAAAATGAGAAAAAAGCAGATATGCTTAATTGGTACTTTGCTGGTCTTCTCCCTCAGCC
>JBNGDW010000018.1:0-22732 GCA_049975325.1 Cloacimonadia bacterium
GGTCTACACACGCCTCTCTACCTGCCTCTTTTATAACTTGGTTTATTTCTTCTTCTGCTTTTTTTACAAGTTCTTCAATCCTTCCTGGATGAATTCTGCCATCTGCGACAAGCCTTTCCAGAGCTAACTTTGCAATTTCTCTTCTGATGGGGTCAAATCCGGATAATACTACTGTTTCTGGCGTGTCATCCACGATAAGTTCTATCCCTGTAAGATTTTCAAATGTCCGAATGTTTCTACCCTCTCTTCCTATGATTCTTCCTTTCATCTCTTCAGATGGGAGAGAGACAATGGAGACGCATGTTTCTATTGTATAATCAACGGCGGTACGCTGAATAGCTGTGGCGAGTATTTTGATTGCCTCTTGTTTTGCTTCAGACTTTGCATCATCAATGATGCTTTTTCGAATTTTTGCCGCTTCAACCATTGCTTCCTGTTCAAATCTTTGGAGGAGTTTTTGTATTGCCTCATCTCTTGTCATCCCAGAGACTTTCACCAGTTGAGCATTTTCCTGCTCCAACAAGAGATCAAGCTGCTTCGCTTTCTCATTCAGAGCATTCTGTTTTCGTTCCAGAAAACGCTCTTTATCTGTAACTGACTGCTCTCGACGATCGAGTTTACTTAACCTTTCTTCGGTTGATGATAAGCGGTCTCGGTATCTTTTTTCTAATTCGTAAAGTTCATTTTTCCTCTTCTCGATTTCTTTTTCAAGCTCTGCCTGTTTTTTATACCACTCTTCTTTTACGGTCAGTTCAGCCTCTTTTTTGATTACTTTGGCTTCTACTTTAGCCTCTTCTTTTATTTTATTTGAGAGTTTTTTGGCGTTTTGGATTTGTTTTCTGGCAATAATTCTAAACAAGACCCAACCTACCAAAACACCAAGTAATATACCAATGATTATACTTGTTGTTTCCATCTTTATCCTTTCCATAGAAAAAGGCCTGTTGCTGCCGTGTAGCAAGTTGCTTTTGAAGCTTGATTTGCAAGAGGGGAATTCTATAGCTACTTTGTGAGTCCCACTGCAATGTGGGCATTCACGCCATACCTAATTGAACTCCCAGCTTAGACAGGTTAGCCCAAAGCGACTTTGCTATCACGAACAGCTCAGGCCATAAAATCTATTAAAACAGGATGCCAACAACAAGGGAAAGGAATAAAATGACTATCTTGTGGACACTCTATCTGCCTCCGGTAAGAATGAATCTAATTTTTTCAATATTCTGTTACCATAGTTAGTAATATAACTTATCTGCTTTTCTTTGTCAAGGATTTCTTCAATTAGATTCAATCCGCAAAGGATTGCCAGTTTATATTTAGAATCTATTTGTACAACATTATTCAACTCGGATAGTTTGCTGTCCAGGTATTGAGCGTATCTTTGTATATCTTCTGGAGTTGCATCTCCAGATATTGAATATTCATCTCCAAAGATATGGACTGTCACATCAGCCATGATATATTCCTTTTGGGCTAATTTTTGCTTCCAAGCAAATTATCGATAGCATAGATAAGGGAGTCAACCCGGCTATCTATTTCTGAGACATATGTCTCATACTGTTTATAGTCTTCTCCCCTTTCTGCTAATTTTTCATTTAACTCAGCAACTTGCTGTTTATACTTTCCCAGCTCTGCCTCAAGTTCTTTTATACGGCTAGCTGATTGCTCTTCACGCAGAACAAGGTCATTATATTTATTTTTTATTTCATGATTTTCTTTAACTTTTTCACGATATTCATTTTCTAGAATTCTATATTTTGAAATCAGTCTCTCTATTTTTTCTTCTATTTGCTCAAAGACCGAAAGATCCATCATTTCTGCCTTACTTCAATTTTTAACTCAGTTTGTAATTTCTTTATAATTTTGTCAAATAATTTATCAACATATTCATCAGTTAAAGTTTGCTTAGGTGATTGGAAGGTAATATGAAAAGCCAGGCTCCGAAAGCCCTTTTTGATCTGTTTGCCCGTAAAGACATCGAAAAGCTTAACATCTTTTATAATATCGGGTTTTACAGAGCGGATGGCTGATTCAATTTCCGCAGCTGAGAGGTCTGCGGGAGAGATTAGAGCAATATCTCGCGTGAGGGGTGGAAATTTTATAAGAGGAGAATAGGTTTTCTCGGTTTTTGGTATGAGTTGAAGTAGCTTGGTTATATTGAGATTAAACAGGCGAACAGATGGCCCGATATCAAAGTTTCTGCATACCTCCTGATTAAGCACACCCAATGAGCCTACAGAAGTATCATTTACAATTATTTCTGCCGCTTGATCTTGCAGATAAAAGGGTTCTCGTGAGGATATAAACCGAACATTTTCTACGCGTAATATCTTTAGTAGAGATTCGATTATCCCTTTTACATCAAAAAAAGAGGATTCCTCTGATTTTTGTGTCCAGTGGAATGGAGAAGCGTTACCTACAATAATGCCTGTCAAAAAATATGGTTCAAACGTTAAATCCGCATCTTCTGCCCAGTATACTTTATTAAGTTCGAAAAGTTTGAAATCTTCATAATTCTGGGATAGATTAAGAGCAGCGTTGTTAAGCAAATTTGGTATTAGGGATGTTCGCAAGATTGAAAAATGTTCGCCAGGTGGATTTGCAAGTTCAATAGCCTGTCGTCGGGGATCTTCAGAAGGAAGAAGCAGTTTATCAAAATAGGAGGGTGATGTAAAGCTTAGGTTACACACTTCAAAAAATCCGATTTCAACCAGATGAGTAAGTATTTTTCGAAAGGTTCGATTCTGCCATCTGTTTTCTATATGGGGAATAAAATAGGGAGAGATTATGTTTTGGTAGCCATAGGCTCGAGCAATCTCCTCAATAAGGTCTATTTCCTCTTTTATATCGGGACGAAATGTAGGAGCGGTTACAGAGAGTATGTCTTCTTTTTCATTTATGGTAAATTCAAATCTCTCGAGATAAGAACATATTTCTGGAGTTGTAAGTTGGGTTGCCAATATTTTATTTACTCGCTCAGGTCGTAAAGAGATGGTAGGTGGCAAAATCTTTTTTGGATATTTATCAACGATATCCTGGCATATTTCTCCTCCGGCGGTTTCCTGGATAAGCTGTGCCACTCTGTTTACAATTTCTTCTAAGCGATTTGGCTCTGTCCCTCGTTCGTATCGGTAAGATGCGTCTGTAGAAACACCAAGGCTGATAGAGCTTTTTCGTATATTTTGTGGTTTGAAATAGGCGCATTCTATTATAACATTTTTTGTAGTTGGCAGTATACTACTATAAGAAGAGCCCATTATTCCGGCTAGGGCAATTGGTTTTTCAGGGTCTGTGATCAGCAAATTTTCTGAGTTAAGCGTATATTCATTTCCATTTAGAAGAGTGATTTTTTCTCCTTCTTTAGCCGTTCTAATTATGATTTTATGCTGGGCGATTTGGTCAAAATCGAATGCGTGAATCGGCTGGCCATATTCTAACATCACATAATTGGTAATATCTACCACATTATTGATTGGCCGGAGTCCACATGCCCGTAACCTTGCTTGAATCCAGAGTGGGGACGGTTTAAGCGTGATATTTTTCACCAGACGGGCACAGTATCTTGGGCATAAGTCTGGATTCTGTATTTCTACTGAAATGAATTTCTCGGTGGGGGGTTGAGTTTCGTTGAAACTGATTTTAGGCTTTGAATAGGTTGTATTTAGCATAGCAGCAACTTCTCTAGCAATACCGAACATTCCCAATAAATCAGGGCGGTTAGGTGTCACTTCTACTTCTATTATAGTGTCGTCAAGGTGTAATGCTTTTTTGATTGGAGTTCCAGGCGAAATATTTTCAGGTAGTACCATTACTCCAGAATGATCTTCAGAAATTCCTAATTCTTTTTCTGAGCATATCATTCCAAGCGATAGGACATCGTGTATCTCAATCTGGGATATAGGTTTTCCTTCGATACAAGCCCCTACTTTTGCAACTGGTACAATTATGTCTTCTTTTATATTAGGAGCGCCACAGACAATACTGAGAGTTTTTCCGCTTCCTATATCTACCTGACATACTTTTAAATGCTTTGTCCTTGGATGGGGGCTGATAGAAAATACTTTTCCCGCCACAATATTTTCATATTTCTCCTCTTGAGAAGTTATTGATTCTACTTCTAAGCCAAAGATTGTAAGTTCATTACAATACTCTTCTATGGGACGAGTTAACCGCACAAAATCTTTTAGCCAATTATAACTTATTTTCATATGTAAGTCTGTTTCTTTATATCAGATAAACTGCTGCAAAAATCTAAGGTCATTGGTATAAAGCATCCGGATATCTGGTATATTATAACGGAGTAGTACGATTCTTTCTATACCTACCCCGAATGCAAATCCTGTAAACTTTTCTGGCTCGTAGTTTACTTGCTTGAGCACTGCAGGATGCACCATTCCAGCACCGGCAATTTCTAACCAGCCCTTTTTCTTACAGAGAGTGCATCCTTGACCTTTACACCTTATGCACTGAATGTCCACTTCTGCACTAGGTTCGGTGAAGGGGAAGAAATGCGGTCGAAAGCGGGATTGGACATCTTTGCCAAATAACTGTTTAAGGAAGGCATCAAATGTGCTTTTCAAGTCTGAAAAGGTGACATTTTTGTCTACAACCAAGCCTTCTACTTGATGAAATACCGGCGAGTGTGAAGCATCTGGCTTATCATTGCGATAGCATCTACCTGGCGATATAATACGAATAGGAGGTGGGTATTGTTCCATTACGCGAATCTGGACCGGGGAGGTTTGAGTTCTAAGGAGTTTACCATTTTTGAGATAAAAGGTATCACTTAGTTCTCGTGCTGGATGCCACTCCGGGGTATTGAGCGCATCAAAATTGTAATATTCAGTTTCAATTTCTGGACCTCCCGCTATCTCAAATCCCATCCTGATAAATATCTCTTCTATTTCTTCCATTACCTGAAAGAGGATATGTCTTGCTCCAACTTGAACATTCTTTCCAGGCATAGTAATATCAATAGGTTCTCCCTTTAGCTTCTTTTTTTCCGATTTAAACTGCAGTTCTGCCTTCTTTTTTTCTAAGATGTCTTTTATCTTATTTTTTGTCTGATTAAGCAAGTTGCCAAACTCTGGTCTTTGATGTGGAGGAAGGGTTCCAACTTGGCTTAAGAGGTTGGATAAGGTGCTTTTTCTTCCCAGATATTTTATACGGAGAACTTCTAATTCCTTAAGATCTTCGCACTGTTCAATCTCTTTTACAGCCTCTTTTCCAATAATTTGAATCTTTTCTTTTTCTATCATAGATGAGAGTTTATTTTATATTTAGTTTCTTTTTTACTGAATTTGCTAAATCAGCGAAACCATTTGGATCATTAGCTGCTAATCCAGCCAGCATTTTTCGATTAATATCTACATTGAGAGCCTTAAGTCCATGCATAAATTGGTTGTAGCTAAGGCCATGTTCATGAGCAGCGGCATTTATTCTAATAATCCATAGCCTTCTAAATTCTCGTTTTTTAGCCTTACGATCGCGATAGGCATACTGCCAACTTTTTTCTACTGATTCGCGTCCAAGTCGGAGCAGTTTTCGGCTTCCGCGATATCCTTTTGTATGTTTTAAAATCTCCTTTCGTCTTCTATGAGACGCCGGTTTGTTTGTTACTCGTGTCATTGTAACTCCTCTTCTGAAAATTACTTATTATTTATTTTTCTTGATTCTGAACCGCAAATTCTGTGTCTGAGAGGTCACTTTTCCGCTCCCAACAAAACCATAATCTTTTACTAAATGAAGGAGAGCGATATAAGAAGAAAATTATTTCTATACTTTGTTTTCAATGTGTTGCATCACTTCTATGATGCCAACATTTTTCTCACACGTTTTCTATCCTCTGATGCTATGAGTCCACCTTTGCGGAGTCGGGTTTTCTGTTTCCGCGATTTTTTGGTCATAAAGTGTCCTCGATAGGCTTTATTGCGTTTAATTTTACCTTTTGCAGTGGTAGAAAACCTTTTGGCTGCTGCCCGTCTTGTTTTTATTTTTGGCATATATTCTCCTACTGATTATTTACTTTTGGGAGTGAAAAACGCTATCAGAAATCTGCCTTCCATTTGGGGGTCACTTTCGATTGCACCATAGCCTTGAAGGTCGTTTTTTAGCCGTTCTATAATTTGGTAGCCGAATTCCTTGTGTAGCATTTGCCTGCCACGAAACCAGATAGTGATTTTTACTTTACTGCCCTTTTCCAGAAATTTTTTGATATGATTGAGTTTGAAATTATAATCATGTTCATCAGTATTTGGTCGAAATTTAACTTCTTTCAGCTGCGTTGACTTCTGTTTTTTCTTTGCTTCTTTAGCTTTTTTTTCTTCTTCAAACAAGAATTTGCTATAGTCAATGATTTTGCATACAGGTGGATGGGCTTCAGGAGCAATTTCAACTAAATCAAGTCCGTACTCATTTGCTTTTCGCAGTGCCTCGTCCCTGGGAACTATTCCAAGTGATTCTCCCTGTGGCCCAATCAGGCGTACACGATTAGCTCGTATTTGATTATTAGTTCGACGGTATTTTATCTTTATTTTTACCGGCGATTTTTTAGGTCCTTGTCGCATTATATCTTTGCACCTCCATAAAAAAGATGAGCAACTGCGGCTCATCTTAATTTTAAGATTTTATTATAACCTTATTAGTAACCGCTTGGCACTATAAGGTGGGACACGCAGTTCACTTATATACAAAAAGTATAAACTTAATAAAACTAAGTCAAGTTTTAATTAGCCCTTAACTGGGCAACAAGCGTTAAAGCAGCCTACTCTCTACATTCACTCCTTTACTACTGAAAGACATATGCATTTTTAATGCCTGCTAATTTTTCCCGCCAGCTGGCGAATTTAATTCAACATTCAAAAACTTGTCCGCCCACTGGCGGAAACTTGTCCGCCCACCGGCGGATTACGCATTAATCATTCCACTGACTACTACCTACTCTTTACTCCCTACTACTTATTACCTACTCCTTACTTCTCTCCTCACCCAAGAAATTTTATCATTTACCTGGGCATTGTTTAGCAATTTCTGGGGCAATATTTTTATCGCCATATGCCTTATCAAAATATGCAGAAAATTCACCAGCCAATTTCTGGGCACGGCTTTTATAAGAATTTTTGTCTACCCATGTATTTTGGGGATTGAGCATATTTACAGGGACATCAGGGCAATAAGTTGGAATGCTAAGATGGAACAATTTATCATAATTGTACGAGACTTTATTAAGTTTTCCTTTTAGAGCCGCATCGACGATAGCGCGGGTAAGGGTAATATCAATTCTTTTGCCAACTCCATAGGGCCCGCCGCTCCAACCTGTATTGACCAGATAAACCTGAGTGCCATGTTCACGCATTTTCTTACCTAACATAGATGCATATACATCCGGATTTCTTGGCATAAATGGTTGCCCGAAAAAGCGAGAAAAGGTAGAAACTGGCTCTACAATCCCGGTTTCAGTGCCAGCAAGCTTGCTTGTGTAACCCATAAGAAACCATAGCATTGCTTGATTTGCGTCCAGCTTTGCGACTGGGGGCAGGACACCATTTGCATCAGCAGTAAGAAACAGGATTGTACGAGGGTGCACAGAGATTGGCGGACTCTTTATATTATGCAAAAAGGTAAGCGGGTATGAAGCGCGTGAGTTAGGAGTCAGTCGCTCATCATCCAGATCGAATTTACCATTCGGATACATCATTGCATTTTCCACAATAGCCCCATGACTTAGATAATCTGCCTTATGAAAGACAGCGTGATAGATTTCAGGCTCTTTTTCTGGGCTCAAGTGAATAAGTTTTGCATAGCAACCATTTTCAAAATTTGCAATTCCATTATCGCTCCATCCGTGTTCATCATCTCCAAGCAAAGCCCGTTTGGGGTCTGCGGAAAGGGTAGTTTTGCCTGTGCCAGATAGTCCGAGAAGGAGGGCGCAATCTCCCTCTTCCCCTTCATTTGCCGAACAATGTAGGGGAAGGATTCCTTCTCCCGGCAGGTAGTAGTTCATAACAGTAAACATCAATTTTTTTACACTGCCCCCGTAAGCAGAACCAAATATTATTCCCATCCGACTATCAAAGTCCATTGCGATAACCATATTTGATGTCTTTCCATCAGGAAGTTTTCGCAGTCTGCCTTCGTACCTTGCTCGATCTAATTTATCGTATGGAAATACAATGAGGGTAAATCCTCTATCTGCAAATATGCTTTTCTCTATATCATTAGGAATAGGTCTGAACATATTGTCTGTGAAAAGGGCAGTAAGAGCCTTATCGGTTATGGTTTTTACAGGCAGTGCATATGATGTGTCCGCACCCAGTGACCTGTCTGTAATATAGATTTTATCTTTCTGTTTAAGGGTGCTGAGGGCATCCTCAAACAGCATATCAAAAGTATCTGGTGCAAGTGGAATGTTGTTTGGAGAGTCCCAATCAATATTTGCCTCATTTTCTCTTTTTCTAGCTATAACCGTATCTTTGGGGCTTCTGCCAGTGGACTCTAGAGGTGTCCAGGTAGCAAGTGCTCCGCATTCTGAAACCTGTGCTTCTTTGTTGTCTATCACATCTCTAATAAGCTGTTTGCGGGGAGAGTTGTTCCAAATATTTGGCTGAGACTGCAAAACAGAATTTAATCTATTTTTAAAATCCATATCGTTTCCTTTCAAAAAAGTCTTTAATCTTCATCGATTTCTCTGACCACATCGATAATTGTTCCATCTCTATATTCAATCAAAGCTATTATTCTATCTTTAAATCGGGCTTTTTCTGGCTTACCTGTAATCATTTCTACCTCATTTTTAATATCATGTATATTCCGAATAGGGAGTGTGGAGTTTCTGAAATGTTCGATTAGATCAGTTCGTCTGGGATTTATGGAAATCCCTTTTTCACATACGAAGACATCGATGGTTTCTCCTGGCGTGGTAATCGTTGTAACTTCATCTTTTATTATAGGGATACGACTTCTATAGGATGGAGCGACAATCATTGCCAATTTTGTTCCTGCTGCCACATCTGTATGTCCTCCAATCCCATGCAGGAGGAGCCCGTCAGAGTGAGTATTGACATTCACATTGAAATTCACATCTATTTCAGTTGCGCCAAGGAAACCAATATCTAATCTATTAACTAAGCATCCCTTGCTATGGTAATTTGCATACATACACATTGGAGTCTCTACATGGTTTACATCATATTTGAGTGACTCGATTGCATGTGTATCAAAAACCTGTCCATCATAGAGTACATCCACTAGTCCTTCATGTAACATATCTACAGCATATTTTGTTATTCCACCATTGATGAGGCGTGCCTTTACATTTTCCTTTCGCATAATATGGGCAAGAATATCAGTAATAGCGAGGGAGATACCTCCTGCTCCTGTCTGAAAAGAAAAGCCATTTTTAAAGTACGGAGATTCTTTTATGAACTGGGCAGCCATTTTGGCAATTTTAAGCCTTGTTGGGGAGCGGGTAATCTTTGTTGTTCCAGAAACAATCTGCTCAGGGTTCCCAATTTTATCAACTTTTACGACATAGTCAACATGGGTTGAGGGGACAGAAAATGGTACAAGTGGATACGGAACCAGATTATCAGTTATCACCACAACCTTATCAGCATATTGCCAATCGACAGCAGCATAAGCAAGTGGACCGCATGCTGAGGGTCCATCGACTCCATTTGCATTTCCATAATCATCAGCGCTTGAGGCAGCAATAAATGCCACATCAATATGTACATCACCATCTTCCACAGCCCTTACTCTACCACCATGGGTGCGTAATATAGCTGTTGTAGGCAGCCCCCCGTGAGAAACAAAATTTCCTATCGGACCGTTCATACTTCCCTGAATATTGGTAATTACATTATTTTTTATATGTTCAATCAATGGTTGATGTACAGGGAAAAGAGCGGAAGGGAATAAGGTGAGATTTTTTATTCCCATCTTTGCAATTTCATCAATGACCATATTTACTACATAGTCACCGTCCCTGAGATGATGGTGAAAGCTGATTGTCATCCCCTCTTTAACTTCTGCGGCTTCAATAGCTTCACGCAAGGAGGAGAGGAGCTTTTTATCACCTGGTTTTGATACAGGTATTGAAGGTACGGCTTTTTTACCACCACCATTGTCAGCGAATGCTCCCTGAAATGGTCTTAGTTTTCTGCCTTCAATTTCGGTTGGAATCAGCCTACCCACACTATTTTCTGTAAATTCCATCCTGCCTCCATACTTCTTATCTGAGTTCTATATTTATTTTTCTTATTTTCCCTCCAGTTACAAGATAAAGGCATTTGTCAATATAATTGTAATCTGAAATAAAATCGATTGGATTCTGGAAGATTTTATGATCAACGATTTCTCCTGTATCCATTAAGATAAGCGCAAGGGTATTATTGTTAGCAGTGACATAATAATTTTTTTCCAGACGGCCATCTTTGATATAGTCAATTACAATGATATAAGGACTGGTTTTGCTGGATATAAGGGGGGTCATGGCTTCCCGGTTCCAAAGAACCTTACCATCATGTTTTTGGAGGAGATATTGAGTTCCCTGTGAATCGATAAGTAAAATCTGGTCGTTTCGAAGCAGGTAAATTTCCATGATATTATGTGGCAAGGTTTTCTGCCACTTCTTTTCTTGATCATTCCTTTTATAGCAGGCTATAATATTATCAGAGATAAGATAGAAATTATCAACATCAAAGGCAGGAGCAAGGGTTGGTGCAACAGAGATACTCCATTGAAATTTTGTATCTTCAACAAGAATAAGGGATTGAGAAAGAGGGAGGAGTATATGGTTCAATAAGATCGTTTTCTTTTCATCCATAAATGCTTTTCCACTACTCAGGGTACCCTGGCTCCATTTTTTCCCCAAAATCCCATATCCAGCTGCGGCTATCACTATAATAGCAAGGATAATTGCGGATACATAGGCAGTGATTCGCTTTCTTTTCCGGTGTAGAAGTAGGTCTATAACAGTAAAGTCAATCTTTAGACAGGGAATATTCCCTTGGTTAAATAGAGATTCAAAAGATTGTGGAAGTTTCTGCGATGCGGAAGAATTCATTCTTACTAGGTAGGTTGCTGGCAAGATAAAGAGTGAGCCGCTCTGTCGAGGCTTTTTTTGGTAAACTTCTACTCGAAGGTCACCCTCTTTTATTCCCAGGATACTGTTTGCGCTTTTTCTTTCGTATATCTGTTTTGGGTTTAGACCTATAAACTCTACAGAGTCTTTTCCAAGCATTCCTACTGCCAATCGTCCCTGCTGCACCACATAAAGTTTTGAGGAATGAATAGCGAGCAGAACGCATGATATTTCGAAGCGTGTGTCTTTTCTATTAAAGAATGCAGCAAGATGCCAGTGCATCTCTTGGGTTGTTTTTCGTAGACGCTCTTCAATTGGGGAGAATCCAGAATAAAAGTTTTCCTGAAGTTTCTCTCTCAGTACAGCAAACGCCTCTTTGATAATTTCGGTAGCATCCGTGCGTTCAGGGATTTTTCTAATATAGAAGAAGCAGGCAACTTTTTCGGGAGAATTTGTGTAGGAGTCTAAAAATGCGTAGCTTCCATTTTCTAAAGAGAAATTTTCCGTGTGATCTTTTAGATGTATCATTTTTTTAGAAGGTGCAAAAGAACTCTAAAAGCAATTTTATTGTTCATAAGCATATTTGTATACGATGCGTTTGCCATTGGGCAGAAGCATTTTTCCTGACGAATTCTTCGTCTTTCTTTTTGCAGTGCCTGATTTTTAAACCAGAGTTTCTTAAAATTGTAGTTATAATTTTTAAGATTACCCATTTCTTTTGCAAGTATACAACAAGGCCATACATCTCCATTTGATGCGATCTGGACAGTAAGGATTCCAGCATAACATTTTATTAATGCTTTTTGTTCTCTCAGGATTTTCTTTACAAAGGTATAATATTCTATTCTCAGGGCTTGAGTTATCTTATTCATTCCCTTAAAAGGGCGATTTTTTATGTTAAACAAAAGATAATCTATTGCCTGTGAGTATTTAGGATAAGAAGGTGATATATCAATATTTTCTGTACCAAGTTCTACTCGGTTTTCAGCAATTTCTGTGATGTAAGAATCAGGGTCCATATCCATAAGTGTACCTGCTATTTCTCTAAAATTGTCCACATTAAATTTCGATATGACAGTATGAATTCCTATATTTACATTTTTGAGATTTAATTTCTTTAATTGATTGAATGTTCTCACAGCGTTGGTATATGCGTTGCGTACACCTCTAATCCTATCATCTCTTTTGCCAATTTCATCAATAGAAATATTTATAACGATTGTAGAGCGAGGGCAGTGGGTTGCGATCTTTTTTACTACACTCGGAATTTGCTTATAAAGTAGTCCATTCGTAGGGATATTGATAACTTTTGGTTTTGAATGTTTATAGATATTATAAACAATATCAAAGAGGTCTTTACGGAGGAAGGGTTCTCCGCCACTGATAGTGACCCAATAAGCAGATCCTCCTATGGTTTTAAATATTTTTCCATATTCTTCTGGAGAGAGTTCAGGAGATTTTTTCTTATAGATATTGCAGGTTTGACATTGTGAATTACATCTGTAGGTAACGCTAACAGTGTAACTTACTGGTAAAATCCATTTTGTTGCCAGTTTTTCAGAAATTCTCAGTAATATTATTTTCCATAGTAAAATTAGGTTTTTCATAGTTTTATCTTATCGTTTCGGGGTGGTATAATTGTCCACACTGGGTAATAATTGCTTTAGCCATCATTTTATTTTTCCCCTTGCTAACAGAAATTCTGATTTGTAAAGATCCTTATTATTTGTATTGAACTCGTGCTTGACCTGTATCAGCAACTTATCCAAAGTATAGATTTGCCAAGAATTTGGAATAAATGCTCTTCTTCCTTCTCTTTCTGCTGTATCGAGTTCAAAACTCATTAAAAGATGGAAGGCATCCTTGGTAATCTTTGGGTCTTTAGATGGAGAAAAATAAAAGGTTCTAAAGGTTTGATCTTTAGTAAGGGTGTTATATGTTTTGCAATCTAAATATATGGTTCTATTCCACTCATCTTCTATTTGAATATCTGGATAGCCAGCTGCTTTTCTTTTGCCGCTTTTGGCAATAGGTTTATCCGCCTTTAACCCAACATATCTAAGGGCATCAATAACAAAAGGCTTGATATGGTTGCCCGCCTCATTGGGTCTCGCTGTAAAAATCCCTGTATCATATGCCCTTTTGCCTGCAAGTTGTGCAGCTTTGCTAAGTCGCTCTAACAATTCCTTGTTTTGCTCAACTGATGGTTCAAAAGTCAAAACTTTAAAGCCCGTAAGCGCCTTTATCGCAACCGGGAAGGGTATTCCCTTCAATGGCTCTAAGAATTTACTTATGACTTGCTCAAGCTGTCTGATGTGCTCTTCTTGATTATTCATAATTGTCTCTCAATACTTTTTCCAATAATATTATCCCTGAATCGGTATCTCTAATTTTTTCTGAGTCTTCTTCTTTTAGTATCTCATTTCCTATAACCATCTCCTCAGGAAACACATAGCGATATCCCGCCTTTAGCCAAAATGATAGTGCCAACTTTGATGGTGTTGCAGGAACAACTAATTTTCTTAAGTTCCTTTCAATGGCAAATTCTTCGAGTTTTTGTAGTAGATTAGAACCAATGCCACATCGCTTTTTCAGAGCAAAAATCTGAAAGATCGAGATGCAATCTTCCTCTATGACAAACTCAATTTCTCCAAAATCAGAGGATACAATACCAAATTCTTCATATATTTGAATATCCATCCTACTTCTCCCCCTTTCGGAAAATCAAGATATTTTCCTTTTGCATAACGTTATAAAGCCCAAAGATAATCTTATCTATATTCCTTACCAGCTTAAATCCTATTTTTTCGGCATGAGCTATTGTAAATTCAACTGTTTTTATTTCTTTGCCAAGATAAGTTGCATTACCTATAACTATCACAGCATATTTACCAGGTTTTAAGACCCTAAACATTTCTTTTAGGCTTTTCTTCATGTCCTCATTGTATAGATTAATCCTTACCTGTCCTTTACCCCTCACTCCAATAAATTCTTCTCTTATCTCAGGCAAATTATATCCCAGTGCCTTTAAAGCATGAGCATCATTTGCAACATAATCCAAAGCAATAGAATAAGGAGGGGAGGTTATTATGCCATCAATACTTTCAGAATCCACAGGTAACTTTCTTGAGTCTCCGACCTTTATATCCATTTTCCCCAGATTTAGATTAAGTTCCTTTTTAATATCAACATAATCCTTAACGGAGGAAATCATGAGTTCAAGATTTTTCAAGAAAGCCTTAGAAAAATCTCTTCCTCTCCGTGCCTCATCACTTATTGCGACTAATTTAGCCATCTTGTAAAAATCTTTCACCTTTTCATCAGGTATCGATTCAATAGTTTCATCGAGAGATTTATTTTCAAGATTAAATAGGGTCAATCCCATTCTGTTAGTTATTCTCACTTTCCATTTTATAATTTCTGGTAGAATATCTATAGATTCCGTTTTTACTTTACTTTGAAGAACACAGAGGGGTGAAATATCTATTCCAATACAGTTTATTCCTAACAACTGCGCTTCAACTGCTGTTGTTCCACTTCCTATAAAAGGATCAAGGACTGTATCTCCTTGCTCAATCCCAATAATGTTCAGGAGTGCTCTTATCATCTGGGGATGAAATTTGCCTTTATATGGATAAATCCAATGAGTAAGGTATTGGTTTACTGAGCGTGTTCTATTTTTCTGGATTAGGTGAAAATAATCAGTATATTTTCCTTTTATAAATTTGAAATATGCTAATTTTTTTCTAAGATTTTCTTCATCTTGGGTTTCTATCAATCTAAATTCTCTAAGCCCGTTGGTTACTTCAAATCTTACACCCAAGGATTGGAGTTCAAGTTGAGCTAATGCTAACTCATAGATAAATTGGACATTGTCGAGAAGCACTAATTGCTTATCCTCTGGTAATTTTTCTGTGCTATATGCCCAAAACGCATCTAATTCCTCGGCTTGTTCCAGCATTTTTTCCCCTTTGGTTTTAATTTCTTGATTCATGATTGCTCTCTCCATACTACTATAATTGATTTTGATGCTTTAAACTTATTGATAAGTCGCCAAGCCAAATTTTGGGCATCTAGCATTTTATACTTATCTTTCTCCGCATCGTATAATTAAGATTAGTTTTTCAAAAGATAAAGAGATACACTCTAGCTTGATCCACGAGTTTTGTTAGGATCAAGGCATTTCGTTGTTTTTGCAATATCCCATTTATATGGATTTTTCTTCAGAATTTTATAATCAACCCAGCCAAGCATTCTACCTGCGACTTCTAGAAAAACAGTAAACAGAATTTTTATATCGGTTACAAGATTCCATGAGAGCTCTTTCAGCGTCAGGGCAAGAATAAGCATAGATTTTTGGGAGACCACTGTATAGTCTTGATTATCCTTCAGCCACAGATGTCCTGCATAGATTCTTCTTCGCTGTTTGATGAAATCAGAGAGAGTTTCAGGACCCTTATTATGGACAATTGCATCTGGTACATACTTAAGTTTAAGTCCGTGAGCCCGTATAATTGCCTCTATACTTGCTTCATCCACGGGGCTTTGTTCAGGTATTTCTTTTACAATATTTCGAAATGCGACCATTTCTCCCATTTTGGGAGAGATGAGTGCCATTTTATGATGTAATTTCCAGAGCATACAAACTGCAAAACCAATAAAGTCTTTGCGGCTGTTAACTGGCTGCGGTCTTCCACCTGTCATGCCAATCTTTTCATCTTTGAATGGTGCAACAAGTTTTTCCACAGTGTCTCTTGCTGGAATCGTGTCCGCACTTTCTATGACCAGCACCTCACCCTGTGCTTCTTTCAAAAAGAGGTTAATAGCAGAGGATTTGCCACGACGTTCAGGCTGGACAATCAGGCGAATTTTTGGATTTCTCCTTGCATATTCTTGCACAATCTCATCTGTTCTATCTGTAGAATTGCTTGATACCACTGTAATTTCTTCAATTGAAACTGTATCCAGTGCCTGATTTTCCAGAGCTGTGAGAATTTGCCGAATATTTTTTTCCTCATTATAGGCAAAAACTCCAATACTACATCGTATCATATTTTTCCTTGTAATGCATCACAGTGTCGAGCACACCATTTATAAATGTGCCGGATTTTTCACCACTAAATTTTTTTGAGATTTCAATTGCTTCATTGATAACTACCTGCGCAGGAGTCTCAGAGAAAAGCATCTCCATAATTGCTAGGCGGAGAATGCTTTTGTCAACTATGGATATGCGATGAAATGGCCAATTCTTAGAGAATTTTCTTATTAACTCATCAATTACTGGCAGATTATAATATGTTCTTTTGACAAGAAAATCAATAAATTCTTTTTGCTCTTGGGTGAGTTTTTTTGTGTGAATTGATATGATATCCTCTATCACTTGATCGAGATTTGCATCTTTTGCTTTCTCTTGGCTGGTATATCCATTGAGTTCAAGGGCGTAGATTACCTGTACTGCCAATTCACGTGCCTCTCGACGGGGTCCCATTTATAATTCTTCTGTCAGATTTGCCATCTCAATTGCGTTTAGGGCTGCAAACCAGCCTTTATTACCGGCCTTTGTTCCTGCACGTTCTAATGCCTGTTCAATCGTATCAGTTGTAAGCACACCGAAAATAACCGGGCAAGTGGCTTGCATCGCAACCTCAGCGATGCCCTTGCTTACCTCTTTGCTGATATATTCAAAATGAGGCGTGTCACCCCTTATTACAGCGCCAAGACAGATTACAGCATGGTACTGATTTGAATTTGCAGCCTTTTTTGCTATAGGGGGGAGTTCAAATGCACCCGGCACCCATATAATAGTGATGTTCTGTTCTTCAGCACCATGTCTTTTCAAACAATCAACAGCACCTTCAATGAGTTTTTTTGAGATAAGCTCATTAAAACGGCTTACTATGAGGGAAAATTTTTTGCCCTCTGCTTTATAACTGCCTTCTATTATTTTATACATAAGTGCCTCTCTTCTTTTTTATTTGATATATTAAAAATTTGACAATTAAACATTTAATTTGATTATTAGATTTATATGTCAATAAATAAGTTTGGCCATCGTTTGTGAATTGTAAACCATACTCATATTATGTGTAGGAAAGAGCGGTTCATACAACGATAGCCGAAGAGGATGAATATGGGAAAAATATATGTTCTGGACACAAATGTCCTGATTCACGACCCACAAGCAATCTTTGCCTATAGGGATTCTGATGTGATTATTCCAATCACTGTAATCGAGGAGATTGATGTGTTTAAGAAGGGTATTGATGAGAAAAGTCGTAATGCGCGGCGTATCAGTAGATTGCTTGATCAACTCCGTCAGCAGAACTCATTGTCAGAGGGGGTAAAACTCGAGAACGGCGGTTTTCTAAAAGTTGCTCTTCCCCATCGAATCTCCAGTGACCTGGAAGAAATTCTTATAAAAGACGAAAATGATAACCTGATTATCGGCACCGCTTACCACTATCAAAAGAAATACCCTAATAAAGAGGTGATTTTGGTTTCTAAGGATGCAAATGTGCGCATCAAGGCTGATGCAATTGGTCTTAAAACCGCAAACTATGAGCTTGAAAGGATTAATTTTGAGGAACTATACACAGGCATTCTACGTTACGAAGCATCTGACGGTGAGATACAGAAGTTCAAAGAAAATGGTGGCATGAAGAACACTTTTGGGCTTCAGTACTATAATCAATTTTTGCTTATGTATGAGCCTGGAAATTTTTTCAATCATGTTATTGCAAGGTATAACAAAGACAAGGACATGGTCTATCCTTTAAATCATTATCGGGGAGATGAAGTATGGGGGATTAAAGCATTAAATCCAGAACAGGAAGCTTCCTTTGACCTGCTTTTAGATGATAGTGTGCAGATTGTTTCCCTTCTTGGTATTGCAGGGACAGGCAAAACCCTTCTTGCCCTTGCGGCAGGGCTGCGGAAGGTAATAGAAGAGGAGCGCTATACCAAGATGGTTGTATCACGTCCTATCTTTCCTCTTGGTAAGGACATAGGATTTCTACCCGGGACAAAAGAAGAGAAATACAATCCATGGATGCAACCAATTTATGACAATATGGAGATACTGCTTCATCGCCATGATGAGGAAGGCCAGCTGCCGGAAAAGAAGAAAACTCCGAAAAAACGCTCCTCATTGGATGATTTTCTGGATTTTGGGTTCATTGAACTGGAACCTCTTACCTATATTCGCGGAAGAAGCCTGCCAGAGCAGTTTATGATTGTGGATGAGGCTCAAAACCTTACTCCACATGAGATGAAAACTATTCTTACTCGTGCCGGTGACAATACTAAAGTAGTGCTTACCGGCGACCCTTATCAAATCGATATTCCATACCTTGATTCTGAAAGCAATGGACTTAGTCTGGTGGCAGAAAGATTTAAAGATGAAAAAATGGCAGGACATGTGACACTGGTGAAGGGAGAACGGTCAAAATTAGCTGAATTAGCCGCAAAGTATCTGTAGAAACTGGAGATTGCAATTATATTATCAGAGACGACGAAAAAGGAAAATAGTTTTATCCGCCAGCTGCTGAATTTGATTGTTTGTAAGATTTTGTGCATTAAAATTTAATTATGAAAGGTTTACGAAGAAAGCCATCCCATATTTTATTAATCTGGCTCTCATTTTGTGCTATATGCATAATTTTCGGCCCAAGTATAACAATCTCTGGATCAACAGCGGAACCTACAAATGCTGATTCTCTATGGCAAAAAGCTGCAGATATTGCAGAGAAAAACTGGATCCTTGTACCAGGATATACAGTTAGAATAGACCGAATGCTGGATAAAGATGGTGAGGTGGAGTCTGTCACCGAATTATGGGTGAAGCACAGCCTGACAGACTCTTTAACAATAGAAAATACCATAGTTAAAGCATTTTTAGATAGTCAGCAGGTGTCAGAAGAAGAATATGACCAGTTTATGCAATTTGCAAGTCAGGATATGATGCCGGAGAATAAATCGCTTTTCCATAATACCCCACCGGATAATCCACTTATTACCAGAACTCAGGAGCAGCAGGAAATAAAAGGGAGACCTTGCATTGGATATAAATATGAATACAGATTACAGGACGATGAATATGGAACTGTATCTCAATCAGGGATGATCTGGATTGATAAAGAGACTGGGGCACCAATGTATTTGGAGTTTGTAGCTGATGGTCTACCCAGAATGATAAAAAAGATGGATGGCTTCGCTCTCTACTCGTTTGATCCGACTAATCAAACCTGGTGGCTTGAAAAAACTGTAACTAATATGGAAATTAAACTGCTTTTTGTGACAAGGAAAATGCAATCAGAAGTACAATATAAAGATTATTGGGAGTATCCTGTGGCTCAAGAGTAGATTACAGTTACCCTGATAATTTTATATGGACCAAGTCCGAGATAATACTGTAAAAATAGTAATTTAGTTGGCGAAATGAAGCAATGACTGCTTGGAATCTCAAGAAATAGAGATGATGCAACTATCAAATTTCAATAATGAAAGGATACGATATGGACCCTTCACAAGCACTTGACCTAGTTAGAGAAAATATAAAGAATAACAACCTGTATAAGCATTGCCTTGCTGTTGAAGCAGTAATGCGGCATTTTGCTAAATACTTTGCTGAAAATCAGGAGGAATGGGGTCTTGCCGGGTTATTGCATGACCTTGATTATGAAAAGACTAAAGACAATCCATCTCAGCATGGGTTTGTCTCTGTACAGATGCTCAAACACTATGATATTGACGAGAAAATAGTAAATGCGATCCGTTCCCATTCCGGATATGTGGAACGAATTTCTCTTATGGATAAGGTTCTCTATGCAGTAGACTCACTTACAGGACTTATTATTGCATCTGCTCTTATGCATCCAGAGAAAAAAATCTCAGCACTTGATACGGATTTCGTTATGCGGCGATTCAAGGAGAAGCGTTTTGCTGCTGGCGCAGATAGGGAGCAGATTGCCTCATGCGAAGAATTTAACATGAAGCTGGAGGATTTTATTGCACATACCTTAGAGGCAATGGCTGGAATTGAAAAAGAGCTCGGTTTTTAATTTTGATAGGCTGCTATATTATCGGTTTTATCAAGTACTGAATACCCTGCCCAGTAGTTCCCGGCGGAGTGAGGAATTTGGGTAGGTCGAACTCCAAAGATAAATTCTGTTGTCTGGAGCAAAGGCATCGAGGGGAGAATGCTCGGAATTTATCTATTTTATTCCTTCCTTAATCTTTCGATTTCTTTTTTAATCTCAGCTATAATTTCTGGGTTATAGATTTCTTACCATCTTTCTTTATTGAGAAAACGATGAATCCGCCAGCCGGCGGATCGACTCAGAATATGAAGAATTTCTTCCGTTACTTCTTCTATTTCTGCTTGAATAACTTCTGTTATCCTTCTCAAATTTATTATGTGTCTTACTGAGCCATTCTTTCCATCTGTACACTTCTGGGGTTTGTTCGTATGTTATTGGCTTGATTTGTAAGCCTATATATTTACCATTTAAATCTATCTCTTCATCTTTTACTTCTTTTATCAATCGGCTATCATCAATTATGATTTTTGCACTAGTTTCCATCTGTCAGACCTTTATTATACCTCAATGCCAAGCAAGCATTACAATGCCAATTTTTCCTCTCTTGCATGTACTTGATTTTTCTTTTATTCGCTACTATACTAAAAGCCAAGACTCTCCAATCATCTCTGCTGTCTGTGGACATCTTTGAGACTACAAGCCCGCTATTGAAGAGTGGACATCTGCACCCTATTTGTGGCGTCTCTTCTTAATTATTACATCGCCTGAACCTGTATCAAATCTACCACTGGTATAGGAAGAGTTATCAAAGATTATGTCGCCAGAGCCAGTATCTGCATTCACCTCTTCAAATTTTGAAGATAAGACTCTAACATCACCTGAGCCTGTATCAAATCTTACCTCTTCACTTTCAGAGTCTCTGATCTTTATGTCTCCGCTACCAGTATCGCATATAAGATGTTCTATAGCGCTTAGCGATTCAATGAAGACATCGCCACTGCCTGTCTCTATAGTGATTTCGCCTATTTCTTGGCAATTATAGAGGGAGACATCACCAGAGCCAGCATCAAGGGTAATTCTCTTTGAGGAGCGCATATTTTTAAGAGAGATATCGCCACTTCCTGTATCGAATTCAATTGCAACATCTTCTGGTATTGTACCAGAAACATGGCTTATATAGACAGGATAATCACCCTTGCTTCGGGTTTTCAGTTTGCCATTTTCTATGTACACTTCGGCATCGCCCGGCTCTTTTTCATATATGATGATATCAAGCGTAGCCATATGAGTTTTGCTACCAGAAAGATCAATATCCCCGCTCCCAATATCAATTGCCATTTTATCTGAGGTAAACTCTTCTTCCAGATGGATTTCCCGCTTATGTTCAAGCCTTACATTGTTTACTCGTATCATACCATCTCCTTCTATTTCTATTCTGCATTGTGTAAATAAGATGAGGCATAGGGCGCATCCAATGATTACGAACCCTATCTTTTGAATCTTCATCTTGTCTCCTTTCGGCAAGTAATTGGTACACCCGCTGGGGCTCGAACCCAGAACCTACTGATTAAGAGTCAGTTGCTCTGCCAGTTGAGCTACGGGTGCACCTACTTTATCCAATACTGATTTTTATATTAAGAAGTTATATTGCAACATACCACCCAAACCTGTCAAGAGTAATTCTAATCTGGTTTCTTAAAAAGTCAAATCCAGACTTTAGGAGCTAAACTCTGCTGTTTTATAGTGAGAGTATCTATCTTATCAGAATCATTTTCTTTGTCTCTGAAGTAAAATTGTCAGCTTTCATACGGTAGAGATATATCCCATTTGGTACAGATTTGCCAGCATTATTCCGTCCATCCCAAACAACTTCTTCTTTAATTTTTAATTCGCGAACGAGTTGTCCTTTGATGTTATAGATCTTTATTTTTGCCTCATCTGCATAGTGGAGCGGGAGATTAAACGAGATTTTGGTAGAGGTAGAAAAAGGGTTGGGTGCATTTTGCAGCAGAATTGGCATGTTTTCTGCCTCAGCCGGAGGCGTTATTCCTACGATCGTATTGTCTTTATAGTTTCCAGTTCGTCTCATATTGCCTCGAAACATAGGCCAAGGAGTTTGCGAACCTTTTGGCACCTTGTAATCGTAAGCCAAGATTCCTATGCTATTTCCAAGGATGATTTCAAAATCTCCATCCATATCAAAGTCATCTATAGTTATCTGGGAATTTGAGTGGAAACCGTTGCTTATTGGGAACCCAGGAAGCATGTTACCATCCATAGTATAACCAATTATTTCACCAGCGAGAGTAGAAAAGAGTATGTCTAGTATGCCATCATTGTTCAAATCCGCTATAGAGAGACTATTTTTTGTTGTAAGCCCTGTCTCAATAGGCCAGCCTTGCTGCAAGTTTCCATCAGTATCAATGATGCCCAGTATGCCGCTATCAGTTATAAAAGCCAGATATAGATTATCTTCCTGTGTAAAGAAAGAAAGGTCAGATGAGATAATTTCAGCCACATCTATCGTGCTTTTCATATTACCATAGCCATCTGCAAGATGGATATGGGAGCCAGAAGCCCAGGCTACACAAGGATTATCGTCCTCATATATAAC